>DYKD01000094.1:0-6707 GCA_020722765.1 Brevinema andersonii
CAACTTCACCTCTTGCTGATGAAATAGCAGAGATGAATAAATCACTTGGGAGGTAATCAACTATGTTTTTAGGTATGCGTGGAACTGGAGATTGGGTAGGAGATCAGCGCCCAAAAAGTTGGCGTGAACAGATCTTATACCTTTATCCTAACGGAATGGCTCCTTTGACGGCCATCTTGTCAATGATGGGCTCAGAGAAAGTAGACGACGCCGAGTTCAATTGGTGGACTCAGGAACAGACTGCAGTTGGCGGTGCAGTGAATGGGGTCTTCACAGATCCCACTCTGACCACTGCTTATGTCTCAGGTGCAGTTGCAGGCACTGTCCTCTACATTAGCATTTCAACGGCTCTTGCGAACCGTGTCAGAGAAGGTCATCAGATTCTTCTGCGTGACTCGGACGATTACAGAGTCGATGTAGTCGGCAAGGTCACTGGAGTAACTCGTGGAACAACTACTTCAGCACTTGCAGTCAAGCTTCTCGAAAATGATGACAATTCCCCTGCACATGACCTTAGCAACTGCGACGCCTTCAAGATTATCGGTAGTATCAATCCTGAAGGCGGCGAAATGCCTGAGGCAATTGCTCTTAATCCTGTGAAGGTCTACAACTACACACAGATCTTTCGCACTTCCTTGAGCATCACTCGGACGGCTCGTCTTACGAAGCTTCGCACTGGAGATGCTTATCAGAAGGCGAAAGCTGAAGCACTTGAGATGCATTCGTGGGAGATGGAGCTTGCGTTCCTTTGGGGAATCAAAACTGAAAACGTAGGCGACAATGGAAAGCCTGAGCGCACTACGATGGGACTCATTAACTTCATCCGTCAGTATGCTTCAGCGAACTGTGATGACTACACTCTTAACACTGCATACACTGGTAAGACATGGACAACTGGCGGCGAGGATTGGCTGAAAGCCATGCTTGAGCGAGTCTTCCGTCATGGTGCTGAAGAGAAACTCTGCCTCTGTGGCTCTGGGTTCCTCCTTGGCATTGACAAGCTTGCGCAGACCTCTGGTCAGATGATGCTCCAACCTGGTCAGAAGACCTACGGTATGCAGATCCGTGAGTGGTTAACTCCTTTTGGTTCGATCCAGATGAAGACTCATCCACTCTTCAGCTACGATGACACTACTCGTAACATGGGAGTCATCTTAGAACCTAAGGAGCTCAAGTTCAAATACATCACTGACACAACTTTCTATGGTGAATCTTCAAAGAAAGAACATCCTGAAGGCTATGGTCAGAAACGTATTGATGGAACGTATGAGGAGTTCCTTACCGAGGCAGGTCTCGAGTTTGGTCTTCCGCAGAAATGCGCTGTGTTGAATGGAGTTGGTTTGAATAATATCTTGGTGTAATTCAGACCAACGACTGCAGGGCGGGTTTCCTACTCCTCCTTTTCCTGCCCTGCCCTGCAGTTTTTTATAGATTGTTTAAATTTTAAACAAACTAAATGATATGTTTAGAAAAGATACTCCAGACAGTGCGATGTTGAAATTAGTGATAGCGATCCTCACTGGGATTGTGATATCTGTAGCTATGGCTCTGGTAGTTATTTATCTACTGATTGACAATTTGTTTTAATTTTGAACGAACTTTAAACGGAGATCGCAGATGTCTAACAATGGATTCAGTATTTCAGAAGAGGCGTGGGAGAAGATGTCCTCTAATGAGAAGCTGCGGATCATCTATGACACTGTTCAAGCGATGAATCAGAGGTTGAAGAAGTGTGAGCGTTGGAACAAACTGTTTTCCTTCATTGGTGGCATAGTAGGTGGTGCCGCCTCAATGCTTGGAATAAAGTTAGGCGGAGGATAAGATGAATCTACTCCAAATACGACAGCAGTTTAGAGCTATCTCAGGGCGCTTTGACTTGGTCAATGAAGATGGCTCAGACAACGGTGCGAATTTCTACATCAATGAAGGTAGGAAGTATCTTGACCGAATGGATGAGACACAGAAGTCCTGGGCTTCGCACTTTGCTTTGGTCGAACCTGGATTTAATCATGCAGTGTTTCCTTATTGCAGGGCCATCAAGGAAGTCTGGATTGCCGATGCTCTTAGCGGTCGAAGACAGTTGATAAAGAAAGATTTACAAGACCTAATTGCTGGATATCTAACTAGCTTGCCTAGCACTCGCACTAATGGCAAACCACTTTACTATGCTCCTGCAATTACTCGATATAGTCCAGACGAGATTCCTTCAGATGAGTTCGGCTCTATGATTGGCTGGGTAGATATTCCATCTGGGAATGCTCAGGAATATAATGTAGTCTTGTTTAATGTTCCAGTTGAATATCAATCTACTGTTATCATCAACGGCTTGTTTTATTCAAAGGAGTTGGTCCAAGACACAGATGAAAACTTTTGGTCTGTAGCTCACCCAATGCTTCTGATCAACGCCGCTATGAGAATGGTGGAAGTTACCAACCGCAACACACAGGGTGTCAATGACTGGGATTTAGCAATAAGTAAGGAAATGACTCAGCTCGGCTTTGACTTGGTCGAAGAGCTCATTGCTGAAACTGATCAAATGGAGGGATAGAATGAGAGAATTGTTTGAAAATGCCCCTGAAGATCCTATTGAAAGACAGAAATTCACTGAGAAGGTAATATCCAGACTTGCTCGCAGATCGAGGAAAACTATTACTGCAGTGGTAACACCTTATCCGATTTCTAATGCTTCTTTCAATGTAGATATAAATGGCACTATTCTCCGCTATATGTTTCCTTGTAATGGAAAGATAACGAAGGGATTTCTCAGGTTGTCAGCCAAACCTAGGAAAGAAGTGCATCTTCGTGTCAAGGTGTTTAATGATACCTCTGTTACGGAAAAAACCTACAATATATCAAAGAAGCTGACTGACTCTGTTTTTGATCTCTCTGTGCTTCCAGGTGATTGCCTTGAGGTTTCATTGCTTAATGAAGACAAGGAAAACCCTATCACCGAAGCTTGGATTTCATTTCTCTGGGAACCTTCAGTTAGCGATGTAATAACTAGAAGTTTTTTAATTGACGAGATAGAAAATATGAATAAGGAGGTGGCCAACGATGCCAGCAGCATTTGAGAAGTGTGTTAGGGAAGGTGGCCGTGTTCGGACAAAGAAACTGTCTGATGGGAGATACATTCATATCTGTTTCAAAGGTGGAAAGAGTTACGCAGGAGAGGTTAAAACGGCTCAGTCTCATCATTCAGCACCTGACGGAGACTTCCTCTCATCGAGAAAGGCTAGGTTTGGAGTAAAGAAGTGAGAGAATTCGAGCTTGTCATTGATGAAGCTTTGAAAAAGGGCCTTGCTCCGAAGAGCATGGTTCCTGCGAATACACAACTGTTGAGTGAATGCATAGGTTTCCGCTGTGGAGCTTTTGGTCTTGAAGCAGCTCCGCTAGGTAACAATGCCCTGGCCAACGCTGTGTCCCTTGACTATTCTTGGCCTTTTCCGCAGTTGTTGCAAGGTGAAAGATTCAACATCCTCGTTGTGAGAGATGACTTCGAAATGGCTGACAAGGTTTACAACCTTAGTAATGACCTATCTAATATCACTCACATCTTTGACATTGACGAGTCGACGTTTGGCAAGGGTTCGTTGATGGAACTTGCCGACTTCGGTGAATATGCTTTTATGACCAATGGAGTTGTGATGATCTATGGAGGACCACTATATTGGAGTGCGGTCACTTCGAATCCGAAGATTCCAATGATGAGAACAGTGTGCAACTTCAAGGGTCAAGCAGTAGGCGGTTGCATCCTCAGCAACTGGCATGACTGCAACGAAACCTTCTATGTCTGGTCAAAGATTGGCTCGATGGACTTTACACCAGATCAAGACAATGAGGCTGGATATAGACGGGATCCTTTTGGCGGTGAGGTCTATCATGTTCGTAGAATAGGTGAGCACGTATTAGGATATTCGTCTTGTGGAATAACTCAGATGTCTCCTGTAAGTTCTCCAACTACCACCTTCGGATTTTCTGAAGTACTTGATCATGGCTTAGTCAATCGTGGAGCTGTTGGTGGTTCTTTGCAGGAACAAGTATTTGTAGATAACAACTACGAACTTTGGCGCATAGCGCTCGAATATGGTGCTATGGGAAGTGCAAGAGCCGTGCCACAGAGACTTGGTTACAGAAAGTTCTTGAAATCTTTGGAAGGAGAAGACATTCTTGTTTTGTATGACAGGGTCAAGTCAGATTACTACATTGGCAACAGTAGGAAAACTTACTTGCTCACTCGTTATGGATTGACCGAAGTCGCTCAGCATCCATCTATAGTTTATCGCAAGGGTGGCGACGAGAGCTTAGTAATGGCTCCTGATACGGTAGATGATGTAAAACCGACTATAACCACTGAAACCTTTGACATGGGCTACAGAGGGTTGAAAACTGTCTTTGAGATGGAGACTGATGCCTTGTTACATTCAGGGCCAGAAGCCGCAGTCAACTATTCATATGATGCCAACAGCTGGGGCTATGGCTCTTTCACACCTTTCAATAAGCTCGGAATAGCGTCTATGATTGTAAGTGGAAACTACTTTCGCTTCCGTATAAGATTCGATACCTTGTTCAGTGGCTTCAGGGTATCTTACATAAGAGCTCGCTACAAGATGAACGACTTGAGAGGGTTACGAGGGGTTTATGCACCTCCACCGAGAGGACAATAAATTCGTTTAAAATTTAAACAATCTGTAAAATGCTAACTAAACTCTTACCTGAACAAATATCTAAATTTTGGCCTATTATTAAATATGCAGTAGAGGAATCCCTGCCACCGCTGGCCAAGGATCACCCTGATAAAATGAACAGGATTTTGTCTGCAGCTTTGTCGGGACGCCTAGACGTGTGGGCTAGCTATGAAAAGGCAGAGAAGATAAGATTGGAAGGAATAGTAGTTACCTCCTTCGTATATGACGATGCTAGCGGAACGAAGAGCTTGTTGATATACTGCCTTTATGGCTACGAAACAGCATCAGGAGGTAGCTGGTTCAGTGGATTTGATGCACTGAAAAAATATGCAAAAGCTAACAAGTGTTCAAGAATAATTGCCTATTCATCAAACCCAGACATTATTGAGATAGCTAGGAGGCTTGGGGCAGATGCAGAATATACTTTTATATCGTTTAACTTGTGAACATTCATTGTTTGGAAAATCGCTTGAGGACAAAATCCTTTTCGGTTTTGTCAATGCTAAAGGTGGCGGAGGTGGTGGTTCGTCTGGCCATGTCAGTCATTCGGCATATCTAGAGACAATTCACGCAGATTGGCTGAATAGCTCTGGAGCTGACACAGTAGTGAATTCAGTAACTGATGCAATAAATGCAGCGCTGGCCAGCTCCCCTTGGACATCTCAAGTAGCATACAATCCAGACACTGACATATCTGCTTACTTAGCAGTCATTTCTACCTTTGACACTATGTTAGCAGGAATGAATGACAAAACAGACTGGGATTCGTTCTACAACCAAGCTAGCACCACAATCACTTCTTTAGATACTTCTACCATAAATGCGGACATTGAAGCCTATGGAGCTGTCCTTGATGACCAACTGGTGTCTGTAACTCTTCCTCGCTTCAGACGAGGAATGCAAGATATAAATGCAGTTGTATCATCTGCCTTCGTCATCGGTGAGGCAGTGATTGAAGGATTCAGAGATAGAGATGTTGCAAAGTATGCTTCATCACTCAGGGCCAGCAGCGCTATTGAACGTCCTAAGATTCTGCTATCTGGAACTGAGCAGATGATCAAGATGATGATGAACAGACTTGGGCTCGAAGATAGTTACATGAAGACTTACATCGAGGCTACGAGGATTAAGATAGTAGCAAAGAAGGAAGAAAATGATAGGAACATGGCTATTGACGAACGAGACGCCTTGTGGGACCTTGAAGCGTTTCAGTATGGTGCTAATGTTATGGCAGCTATTCAAGGTGGGACAGTTGCAAACAAGGTGAAGGAACCCTCTGCTCTGTCATCGGCAATAGGTGGTGCTCTGAGTGGTGCGGCGGCTGGAGCAATGATAACTCACGGAAATCCGATAGGGATTGGGATAGGTGCAGTTCTTGGCATTGCTTCTAGTTTTTTGTAATTCGTTTAAAATTTAAACGATCTTTCGGAGGTAAAAGATGGATGCACAAACTTTGAATATGCTAGCTTACTTTTTAGGTCAGGCTGGCTCGGCTATGTCGCCACAGGGATCTGTTGGTGATGTAACAGGACAAGCAGCGGCTGGGTTGGCTAGAGTTAGGCAGATGCAGGACTTTCTTACTAGTCAAAGAGGTAAGGGAATAGACTTGCAGACTATTCTTCAATATCTCTCAGGCGCTGGTGGTAAAGCTACATTTGACAAAGATGGGTTGAAACTCAGCCTTCCTTCTTCATTGTTAGGTAATCAGCAAGGTAGCCAGCAAAGTGGACAAAGTGCGCTTGACACTACAAGTGACTGGTTTAGGAATTTTACTAACCCAGGTTCTAATCCATATGCTAGTCCTTACTATAACGAATATACTCGATATATTAGGACTCTCAACCCTTTTCAACCTAGCCAGTCAGAAGCGACCGCTGCAGTTCTGGCTGGCCTAACTCCTGAAGATGCTGCAGCGGCTATACAGTTGGCTCGAGAGAACAAGGCCTTGGAACAGCAGAGCATTAGAGACCTAGCTAATATGTATTACAAAAGTAAGGAACTTGAGCAAAGTGCCTTGCAACA
>DYKD01000094.1:6807-8442 GCA_020722765.1 Brevinema andersonii
CAGTGGAACTACATGAACAACATCATAAAGAATGAGTTTCCTAAAGCTAAGTATATTCGGCATAAAGGTTGGGTAGATAGTGATGGAACTGTTATTCAACGAGATCCTTTCTAAGTGAGGTTGTCAATGAGTGAAACTCCTTTCATGGATGAGTTGTTAGGTGCAAAGAAAGAAGATAGTGGAAGTGATTCTCCTTTCATGGATGAATTGCTTAGGACATCAAAGCCTAAGGCATTTGCAGACACAATGCCTTCAGGGCCACGTGCTACAGTGTCGCTCGGTGAAGAGGGTGAACTTTACCCTGGCCAAATCTTCGGACTTGGCACACCTACTCCTTTAGGCCCTTCAGCACCTGTTGAGGAAGAACTACCACCTAAACCTACGATGAGAACAACTCCAGTTAGGGATGTAGAATCTGGTGCTTGGTATGTAGGTGAGGTTCCAGAACAAAGTATTTCATCTGGGAAGTTCGAGGAAAGCTACTTAGAGCGTCTAGTTAACACTGTCAGAAAGTTCATGGGTGTTGAGGCTGACAAGCGTCCTATGGTTGCCGCTCAGGCCGTTGTTCAGTTGGAAGCTAAGAAACACGGAATGACTTTAGCTGAATACAGACAGTCTCCTGAATTTCTTGAGCAAATTGCAAGAGAGGTAGCCAATGGTATAACACTTGGTTTGGCTGAACCTTTCAGAAAGGCACTTACAGGTGAGGAGTTCTTTGAACCCACGAGCACAATGGGTAAGATTGGCTCAGGACTTGGAATGCTGGGTGGATTGTATACTACCCCAATGGCAGTTGGAAAGAAGGTAGTTTCAAAAATCCCTATTGTTAAATCTCTTCCTCACGCACTGCAGAATATGCCTATTAAAGAAAGGATGCTAGTATCTGCCATCAATGATTCTGCAATACTAGCCGCCTCAATGGGAGTTGCATCAGTTGGTGAAGCACTCTCTCAGTCTACCTTCTCTCAAGCCGCAGGTAAGATCTGGGACGCTACAAAGAGTGGAGCTATGACGGGGACTATCTTTGGCATGACCAAAGGGATGTTTCCGAAGGAAGTGGCGGACAGGGCAGCGAGGATAACTGCGGGCCTTGTCGGACTTAATGCTTACAGAGCTTATCAGACAGGTGGAGATCCCTTTACAAATAGATCGATTGGTGAAGTGATTTTCGACACTGGTCTTGATGTCTTCTTTCTTTGGCATGGACTTCCTAAGGGAAGGTTTAGAGTGTTTGAGAAGAAGGTAGATGAGTTATCAAAAAAGGCTGTTAACATTGAACAGAAAGAAATCTTGGTTCAGCAGATTCCTGACGCTGTTGCAAGGAAGGCACAGGAAGAGGCACTGGCCGCAGAGAAGCATGAACTGGAGCTGGAAGCAGCAGAGGCAACGAAAACAGCTATGGATGAAGCGGCAGTTAATGTTGAAAGAAGAGAGAACACAAAGAAGGTTAAGGAAGCTAAGGAAAAACCTGTGGTGGTTAAAGAGAAAGTTGAAACCCCTGTGCCTGAGAATGCAGAGTTTGAATACACAAGTAAGAAAGGAAATAAGTACTATAAAGTCGGAGAAGACTGGTTTGATAGCAAAGGAGATAAGGTAGTTAACAAGTTTGTGCTGAAAGCTGTGGAGGGTGGAAAG
>DYKD01000315.1 GCA_020722765.1 Brevinema andersonii
GTTCCATCGGGAAGGACAACACTTTTCAAATTACCGAGAACATCGTAAGTGTAAGCCGTTGTTTCGCTTATTGAAAAAAGTTTGTGACGAGCCCGGCAAACGCCGGAAGCGGAAAAGCTGAAGAGGCGAGGTTTTGGATTGAAAGAGATTTATATTTCATGGGTTGACACCCGTTTTTTACGTCCTTGTTCATTTTTATCCAAAAGTTTCTTTATGACATCAAATATCTCTTTATCTCCAAACTGGATAGCATGTCTTAGCTCCGGATTGACATGGCGTATTTCGTACCAACTTGGCCAGTCAGAAAGTGCCTCTACATTCGTTACTTCACTTAATGGGACGAATACTTTTCTTCCAATTAATAAAACCATAACAAAGTCATAGCTGACCTCTATTCGGAATGGAGAGACAAGAGGATAGACAAAAGGAAAAAGGGAGACTCTATAATATATCCATGATCTTTTTGAAGTAGCCAATGTATCTTTCACAATTTTATCAAAGCGACGCCTTTTTGTTCCTAGAATGCTAAAGGAAAAATTGAAAATGCAAAGATCAATGGCTGTATAGAAAAGGAAAAGAAAGGAGGCGATTTCTACCGCCAAAATAATTTCCGGCATCTGCGTTTTTCTTATAATAAAAAAAACTGGGATGCATACCAAACATAATAGAGAAAAGATCAACGAAACTCTTAGGACCCAGACCTGAAATTTTGGTCTATCAAAATAATGATGATTATTCATGTTAGCTACCGCTGCATTCACAGGGTGTGTTATAGCACTCCAATACTTGCGCAGAACACCCTTGATATCCCATGTGCCCTGGCCCAAGATCTGGCGTCCCGAGAGAAATTGTCCCTGTTCTCTTGTCAGGAGGGAGCGTTTGATCCCAAAGACCCGAGGCTGAAAAAGCCTTACATCCTACTGAAATACCGTGAGTAGTTCCTTTTAAATCTTTCCCGCAATGTGGCCCCCAATATGTCAAACTTACAGAAGCACCATTCATTAAAGCAAGGCCCACGCCTGCATTCCAACACCAGATTTTCAGATGGCATAATTCTCCAGTCTTTGGGTTCAGCGACCACCCATAATTTAGAGACCCGCCCCCCAAAGCAGGGAATGGCCCAAGCCCATAGGAAAAACCAGCCCATAAATCGTTCCCCAGTGGATCTATATCATTTACTGGCGACACTAAAGCATAGCTAAAGAGATTTGGATCGCTTGCTGCAAACCCAATCGGATCTTTACATGTCCATCTCCCAACCTCCGCATCATAATCCCTTGCACCGAAGCGGACAAGCTTC
>DYKD01000316.1 GCA_020722765.1 Brevinema andersonii
TAGGCTCTTTATAATTTCGAGTGGGTAACATAATACGGATTGATTTTAGAGAAGTCCAGTTTACCTGTAAGCAAATAGATAATCGCCTTTATGGTATCTGCACGTTGATAACCCCTGGCTTTATTCTTTGCCGCCTGAAAGATGGAATTAAAACCTTCCAGGATACCGTTACTGATCTTATAGTCAATCCAGTTAACAATGCCGGCCCAATGTCGTTGAAACGTATAAGCAGCCTCTTTGATGGGTTCTATACGGCTGTGAGTAGCCCAGAAGTACCATTTTCGTAGCAGTTTTTCAAACAGTTCCGGTGTCGGAGCCTGGTAGATCTGTTGAAAGGCTTCCCTGATATTCAAGGCTTTCATGGTTTTCAAATTAAGTCCGCTCAGCCGGATGTCTTCAAGGCGTTCACGCTGGTGGATGGTAAGGTTATCACGGTTTTTAAGAAACAGATATCTGGAGTTTTTCAAGATCGGATTCTGGCTCACTTCAGCCCTTCTGACTTTATCCACTGCTTCATTGATCAATTGGGTTACATGAAAGCGGTCAAATACAATGCAAGCTTCAGGCAGGGCATCTTCAACGCCTTTGATGAAGGCAGGAGACATGTCACATGACACTTGGGTGATCTTCTCAGGGTTACCGTTATGTTCAGTCAGATCCGTAGCAAAGGCTTCCACCACTTTTTGATCCTTACCATCGGTGACAAAAATGGTTCTTTTATCCTCAAGGTCAACGAATAACGTGACGTAATCATGACCCCTTCGAGCTGCTGTCTCATCCACACCGACAACCTTAACATCAGCGTAATCTTCTTCTGCTCTGGCCTTCCCGGTGTAGGCTTTGATCATTTCCCAAAGCTTCTTATCGTATGTATTCATTAACTGACAGACCTGATGAACCGGCATGAGTTTAACCAATTCCAGGATAAAAGCCTCAAACAAGAGGGTAAATCCCGCTGTATGGCCTTCCCATGGGGCTTGCACCTGACGCACTTTCCCATCTCCCAGATCGACCCTTGGAATCCAGGCATGAAGGTAACACTGGTACTGAAAAAAGTTCAAATGTCGCCAGGTCTTCCGGGTCGTATCATAAGCCTTATAATGCCCTTCAATGCCTGATTCCTGATCCCGGTAATAGAATGTTGAACCCCGCTCAAAATCTATCCATATTTCCAGCTTACCGGCCTGTTGATCAAACTTAATCTCATGAATAAACCATGGCTTTTCGACCATTAATGCTTTCGCAAATAAATCCTTTTGGCTCAACATATTTTTCCCTTGACTTTTTAGTT
>DYKD01000317.1 GCA_020722765.1 Brevinema andersonii
CATCCAGCAGTAACCGTGATGCCTTATAATCCCTGTTTATTAAGGAATTTGCTATATGTGACAGATGAAAATATCTGCAGATCCTTCTGTTGTAACTATTTATTGCAAAGGATATTTCATCGTATTCATTCGGTTCTCCTCTCCCACACCACTCATTGATCTGCCTGTGATAACCGATTAGCTCTGCTGACCTTCTTGCATTGCACTCTCCCTGAGGGATAATATCTTTATATTCAATAAAAGATGCGAGATCTCCCTGTTGTTTGTTAACCTCAGGGTCATCTGTATATCCGGGGATAAAGATCTTTCCATTCTCGTCTTTTGTTCTGATTCTGTAATTAGAATCCACAATATCCTTTGCAAAGAGTTCAAGTAGATCTGTAGCCTCTTTGCATGCAGTGCGGACATTCTCATCTTTCCCATAGAGGGAGACATATCTCATTATTGGTACAACTCTGAAGATGTGAGGTACATCATCCTTTGATCGCATATTTGTAACCCAGACCTCTCCCCAGTATGGATTCTTTTCATATTTGAACCTGTAGCAATTCCACCTTGTGTATGATGAATACCATCCGCTGTAATCAACGGCCTTCTTCTTACCATCGTGTGTAAGAAATGAGTGGTTGAAGGTGACAACATTCCTTGTCATCAGATGTTTTACGGTGTCGTTTTCATCATAGACCATACCGAGCATTGATGCTGACATTCCCTTACAGAGCTTCTCGGCGGCAAGTCCCGCAGTCTGTTCTCCCGTAAGTAGATAGGCGGCTATTACATCACCCAGAACACGGCTCATAGGGATATGTAGATTGTGCCCACCATCATTTGGATTTACGGGGTGATAGAATGTTACTGTATCCCCTTCCTTTTTAAAATGCTCATTAAACCAGAATTGGTAATCCTTTTTACCGGTTGAGGCATCCACACCATGTGTCGTATAAAGGACATAGTCAAAATATCTAACCTTTTTCAGAAAACTCATAATCTTTTTTGTGTTTTGGGTGATCTCTTCCTGAGAGATGGGTTCACCCTTATTTTCCCTCAAATATTTTACTTCAAGTTTGTCTGGTAGAGGAGACATTGCATCTGTGCCGGTATCCTCATCAGTGTCGGTTGAAAAGATATCAACAGGAATTGTATCTGATAGACCTATATCGTCTAATAGTTTTTCATTTCTGTTTTCACAATTTAGTAGAGTAAACAAAGACATTATAAAGATGGGAAAAAGTATTATGTTTTTCATACTCAACCTCCAGAATTAATGGATATTAGACATTTTATGATTC
>DYKD01000095.1 GCA_020722765.1 Brevinema andersonii
CGTTGTTACAATAATTTGTATAAAAAACATCCCCCCAAGGATATGTCCTATGCGGGTTTCCGCCTGTTGCAACATATTCCCATTCAGCTGCTGTAGGTAATCGCCAATTTTCTCCTGTCTGTGCTGAAAGCCAAACACAGTAGTTTGTGGCATCAATCCAGGAGACATACACTATCGGATAATTGCTCTTTCCTGACTGGACTGTGTAGTCCCCTGGTCCATGTTTTGTGATCCAAGAATAGGTGTTATCATTGTGATATGTGTCATGGAAATGGTCGTCATTACCGCCTGAATTTAAAAAAGCCACATATTGACCTGCTGTAACCTCATATTTACCTATAGAGAAGGCTGACAGATTGACAGCATGCACAGGTTGTTCATCTGAATCCCCAGATTCCCAACTTGGTCTGCCCATTGAAAAACTTGTTACTGCAGGGATGGAAATAGTTTCTGGGATAGCAGAAGCTGGTAATGTCGATATAATTCCTCCCCCATTCAGCGTATCCAACGGGTTTGTGAAATTGAAGGATGGTTTTTGTGTGCAAGTTGTGAAAAGCGCTATTGAAACAAAAAACAGGACTGCAAATAGCATTTTGGTGTTAAAGAACATAGTTTCCTCCAAAGTTAAAAATCGTATTTGTGCAAGAACAATCTGCAAGAACAATATTTTCAGTATTTTTAAGGGTGGTTAAGTCAAGAAGTTTCTTTCTTTTTGCAATTTCTACTCCATGATACTGGACGAATCATTATTCGTACCGACATCTCACCAATGATTATGAAGAAAATATAGTGGTTAAGAGTGAGATTGTCAAATTTATGGGGTTTAGATAATACGCACCCCGTAGCTTGAAATCTCTTTTGCCAAAGGATTATCCATCATGAAATCTTCTGGTTTGAAAGGGATTACATCAACATCACTCCCCGCTTCAATCGTAATCTTCCTGATCAGATCCTTATCGTCAATCCTGTTCCCCTTAAATTTAGACGAAACTAATGCAATATCTATATCGCTATGATTATCAAAAGTGCCTCTGGCATAACTTCCAAAAAGATAAGCCTGACTTATCGGGATTTCATTCAATCGCAATTTCTCAACATATTTTTTTATCCTTTGTATCACCTGATCTGGGACTGCAGCCATTGAGCAACCTCCTTAATCTTTGAGAAATGCATGGACGTATATTCAAATGTACATTTTTCAGAAAATGAAGATTTATAATCAGGATATCTGGCTTCCAGATTGAAATCATTCACCTTGTCAAGTAAAAGTTTCTGTTCGTCAGACAAAACAAGACCTGATTCTTCAGCTAATCTTAAGAGATTATGAGTTTTCGGAGGTATTTCATTATCCTTGGTCATGACATAAATTGCTTTCAATAACTTCTCTAAAACAAGATGTGCAATAAAAAGCGTCCAATCATACTTTTTGATATGAAAAAGGCCTTCTGCAACATCCAAATCATGTATGGCACTGTCAACCCAATATTTTACATGCTCTTGTTTGGTCATAAATAAAGCTACTTAAAACGTAAAAAAAAGGCAAATTATATGAAATCAACAGTGTTCGAATCTGGTTTATTCTGACTCCTCAGCCATTTTCTGTTCTGCCTTTTTATCAAGCTTGAAACATTCTTTCGCGAGCCGAGTTCTGTCCATCCGGGTCAACTTTTCATCAACAGCCAACTGGATGTCCTTACTGCGATTTTGAAAGGATTTATTTCTCACTAACTGATCCAACCTTCTTAAAAGGCTTTGCTCAATTGTTATGGCAATTTTTATAGCGCTCATTTCATTCCTCCATGATTGGTATGATGATATATCATACTTTATGAATGATGTCAATGTTCTTCAAAATAATTTAGAGGTGGCAAATAATTAGTCGTCCCTACATTCCAATATGAAAAAGCGCATCTGAACTGAGGTCAAGTTCATTAGGCCATTCAGCCGAGAATCCCGTATTTTTCACCCGGTTAAAGAGCTCGACATCCCGAAGTTCCATGAAATCACCTTTATCGAGAAAACAAGAGATATCACAGGTCTTGACAGGACGGCCTTCAAATTCAACCTGCAGCCTGTAGTGTTCCAGAGAGATTATCTTTTTAATTGTTCTCATGCTTACCTCACTAATCCAACGGTTTAATCTTGAAAACCCTACTACCAGAAACGGCCAGATTCCAGTCAGCAACAAGCTCATCCCAATGCAATTCTATCCATATTATTTTAGAATTTCAAGCGTTTCAACAAATTTGTCTCTTATGATTATGGTTCTGCTTTTTACGACATGAATAAATCCGGAAAGTATAGAAATTCCCTATCAATCTGACACCTCCTGAGGAAACCAGTGTACGACTAATCCAAATAATTTGTATTTTTTACTTGACTAATTATGGATATTATTATATATTAAATGCGAATCATTTGCGTTTAAGGAGGCACAAAAATGCGCAAACTATCCGTTATTATTTTTTCGCTTCTACTTGTCATGTTCACTATCGGTTGCAAAAAAACAGAGACAACTCAGAATATCTCGGTCTTTGTAAGTATTCTGCCACAGAAATATTTTATTGAAAAAATCGCAGGAGACCGGATAAAAGCCAAAGTCCTCGTATCTCCCGGGAAAAACCCGGCTACTTACGAACCGACACCCCAACAGGTTACTGATTTAGGCAATGCAAAAGCGTTATTTACCATCGGAGTTCCGTTTGAAAACGCTTTTTTACCAAAAATCCAAGGGACATTAAAATCACTGAGAATTTTTGATACTTCCAATGGCATAACAAAACGCATGCTGGAATCCCACAGCCATGAGGGCGAAGAAGAACATCATGGAACGCTTGATCCACATATCTGGTTATCTCCTTCTTTGGTAAAAATTCAGGCAAAAAATATCTATAACGCATTGATTGAAATCGATCCTTCCGGGAAGTCAGATTATAAAAACGGGTATGAATCTTTTATACACGAACTTGATGAATTGATAACTGATTTACAAAAAACATTAAAACCCTTTGCAGGAAGCACCCTGTTTGTCTTTCATCCGGCATTTGGTTATTTTGCGGATGAATTTGGATTAAAACAGATCGCCATTGAAACAGGAGGAAAAGAACCCTCTTCTCAAAAACTAACCGAAATCATAGAGTATGCTCAAAAAGAAAAGGTAAAAATCATATTTGTTCAACCTGAATTCTCCCAGGAAAGCGCTAAAAACATAGCTAAGGCAATTAGCGGGACTGTCATCATGTTAAATCCATTGGATCCGGATTATATCAATAATCTTAAGTCCATTTCAACAGAAATAAAAAAAGCTTACAGGTAAACTTAAATTGAGTAGCAAAATCATCATTGATGATCTATCATTCTCTTATGGAAAGAATACTGTCCTGGAACATATTAATCTTAATATTGAAGAACATCAGATAATAACCATCATAGGACCTAACGGAGGAGGAAAAACAACCCTCCTCCGTTTGATTGCCGGTCTATTAATTCCTGACAAGGGGAAAATATTAATCAATGGATATCCGCCTCAATACAATTTTGGTCACATCGGATATGTTCCACAGCACTCGCATTTTGACAATAAATATCCTATCACAGTATTTGAAGTTGTATTATCAGGTCTTATCAAACCCATCGGGTTTTATTCAAAAGCAGATAAGCATAAAACCGAAAAAATGATTGAATTGGTCGGGTTGGAATCTGTTAAAAACAATTCCTTTAACAGCTTATCTGGAGGTCAAAGCCAGCGCATGCTGATTGCGAGAGCTTTGATATCAGATGCGGATATCCTTCTATTGGATGAACCGACTTCAAATATCGATTCCAGCAATGAAAAAAACCTTGAAACTTTTTTAAAAAACATCAGCAACAAAATGACCATCTTAATCGTAACCCATGATACGGGCTTTGTGTCTAGTATCACAGACAGGGTCTTTTGTGTCAATAAAAAAATAGTCGAGCATCCTATAGATTCAAATTTCAGTGAGATTATTTCATCATCCTATAGCACGTCAACTAAAATTGTAAGACACGATACGATTATTGTGCCTGAAAAAGAAAAAAAGCTGAGGTTAGAATGATTGAATTTTTTCATGCACTGACAGATCCGAATGTCCCATTTATTCGTTATGCTTTTTTTGCCGGGGTCTTATCCAGTATAGCCTTTGGTATTATCGGAACATTTGTTGTTGTCAAAAGAATAACATACATTGCTGGCGCTATAAGTCATACCTCTCTTGGAGGTATTGGGCTATCCCTATGGCTGAGCACTGTCGCAGGCTTCAGTTTCCTTACGCCAATCATGGGTGCGATATTTATTTCCATAATTAGCGGTCTTATTATTGCTTATTCTATGATCAAAGGGAATGAAAGACTTGACACCATGATAGGCACTATCTGGGCTGTAGGCATGTCCATAGGATTAATTTTTATTTATTTGACGCCGGGTTATGGGGATCCTATGAGTTATCTTTTTGGGAATATCTTGTTAATTTCTTTAGATAATCTATTCATCATCATAGTTTTAAATATAGTCATCATTTTTACAAGTGTCTTATTCCACAATCAATTTCTTGCTATTTTCTTTGATGAAGAATTCGCTCAAGTCAAAGGCATAAAAACACATATATATCAAATCATCTTGATATTACTTGTTTCATTGACAATCATATTATTGATTACTATCGTAGGAATTGTCATGGTCATTGCCTTATTAACTATCCCATCAGCGATAGCCGGCATATTTTCCAAAAAAATGAAAGTTATGATGTTTTTATCTGTCATCATCTGCATGATTGTAACAACAACAGGATTGGCTGTAAGTTACAAATTAAACTTGCCTACAGGATCAGTAACCATTCTCATTTCCGGCATATTATATCTTGTCGTAAAACTTTTACGTATTCCGGCTCAAGGCATGCGCTAGTCCAGACCAAAGTATCCATCCTTCTAGACCAAGGTATCCATTTTTCAGAGTTTTCCGGAATGCGAATCCACAATATAAGACTTCTTTCCTTTGCCTGAAAAATCCATACCTTATCCCTCCAAATTCCGAAAGGGTTGTGGCATCCAAAGGCAAAACAATGAACAGCCCGCCTGGCGTCTTTGACAAGGTTGATCAAAAAATATTTTTTTAACTTGAAATACTCTTCGATACTGGATATTTTGTAAATGGAGCTATAAAAATATGACAACCCAAATAACGATTCCAATAGAAAAAATTACTGAATTCTGCAAGAAATACCACATTATAAAATTTTCATTGTTTGGCTCCGTTCTTGGTGACAACTTCCATGCAGATAGTGATATTGACGTACTTGTTGAATTTGCAGAAAACCACACACCTGGTCTTCTTTTCTTTGAAATGGAAGAAGAATTATCTATCATCTTAGGCAGAAAAACGGACCTGAACACGCCTGGTTTCTTGAGCAGATATTTCAGGGACGAAGTAATAAAAAAAGCAGAGACTCTCTATGTTGCTTGAGAACGATATCAATCGGCTTCACCACATGTTTGATAGTGCCAAAGAGATTACTGTGTTGACCGCACAAAAAAATCGGGAATCAGTGCTGAATGATAGGGTTCTCGTTCTCGCATTACTTCGGTTACTGGAGGTTATAGGAGAGGCTGCAAGCCGTATAGAACTAGAAAGCCGGAAAGAATTTCCCAACATCCCTTGGAAACAGATCATCGGATTGAGAAATCGCCTGATTCATGGATATGACAGCGTTGATATGGACATACTTTGGAAAATCATTTCCGAAGAGATTCCACAGTTGGTAGATCGTCTTGCTACGATTGGATCTTCTTAAAAACATCTTAACCTCTTTTATTTTATTGTTAACTTTGACTTAAAGACAACCAGGTTTTATCTGATTTTCAATAATTCCCTACTGTTTTCACTATCAAATTGAGTAAAAACAAGGAGCTTTCAGTATAAGGAGGTCCCTTGTATTGATAAAACAGAAAGCATGTCAAAGCAGAGATAGCATAAAACGGAATCAAGATTACAAGTCTTTCCGTATGATCATCTCCCTGAACTCAGGGAAATATCCCCTGTCAATAGCCCGCCTGGCGTCTTTGACAAGGTTGATCAAAAAATACAGGTTGTGATAGGAAGCCAGCCTGAGTCCGAGAATTTCTCCAGTCTTCTGAAGATGACGTATGTAGGCCCTTGAATAGTTCTGACAGACTTTGCATTTGCATTCAGGATCAACAGGCTTGAAATCATCACGAAAACCTGCATTCCTGATCTGCACACGGCCTTGGGAAGTGAAGAAAAGCCCGTTACGTGCCACACGTGTTGGCATGACGCAATCAAACATGTCAATCCCCTGGTCTATGGCATTGATAAGTTCCAATGGCGTCCCTAATCCCATGAAATAGCGAGGTTTGTTTTCAGGCATCTTCGGTGCTACAATCCTGAGGATACGGAGCATCTCATCCATAGGCTCTCCAACACTGAGTCCGCCCAATGCGATTCCATCAAAAGGCAAAGAGGTTATCTCTTTGAGGCTCCTCTCCCTGAGATCCTCAAACACTCCGCCTTGCACGATTCCAAACATGGCCTGTTTTTTTTCATTATTCGGATAGAACCAGTCACAGCATCTTTTTGCCCACTTTGATGTGCGGATGACAGCTTCAAGAGCGCGCTTATGTTCAATCGGATATGAAGTGCACTCGTCAAAAGCCATGATGATGTCTGCACCTATTGTCTGCTGGCTTCTGATGGCTGTTTCAGGATCAAAGAAAAAAGACCTTCCATCAAAATGCGACTGGAATTTGACTCCATCATCCGTAATCTTGCTCAATTTTGAAAGGCTGAAAACCTGGAAACCACCGGAATCAGTCAGCATAGGCTTTTTCCAGTTCATGAATTTGTTCACACCACCAGCTTTTTCAATGACTTCAAGTCCTGGCTGTATGAAAAGATGATAATTGTTCGCAAGAATGATTTCAGCACCGACTTCGGAAAGCTCTTCCGCATTCATTGTCTTAACAGTGGCTTTTGTCCCAACAGGCATGAAGACAGGAGTCTTTACTTTTCCATGTGTGAGAACCATCTCTCCAGTACGAGCAAGAGTCCCTTTGCATTTTTTCAAAACACGGAATTTCATCTCATTTTCCTTTCCAACCAGGTGGCATCACCAAAACTATAGAATCTGTATTTCCCATCAATAGCGGTCTTATAGATAAATTTCATCGCTTCCATCCCTGTAAAGGCAGCGACAAGCATGAGGAGTGTCGATTTCGGCAGATGAAAATTTGTCACAAGGACATCGCATGCTTTGAATTCATATCCAGGTGTTATAAATATGGATGTCTCACCTGTCCCGCTTGAGATAGAAGCATCCTGCGTGGCAAGAGACTCCACAACACGCAATGAGGTTGTACCAATACAGACAAGTCTTCCTTTCCGTTCATTTATGATTTTCGCAGACTCTTGTGAAACGTGAAACCTTTCTGCATGCATGACATGATTTTCAATATTCCCTGTTTCCACAGGCTTGAACGTGCCAAGGGAAACCTCCAAAGTGACTGGAGCTATACGAATACCCTTCTCTGCAATACGCTTGAGCAACTCCTCCGTAAAATGAAGACCAGCAGTAGGCGCAGCTACAGAACCATATTCTTTCGCATAGACAGTCTGATAGAAAAAGGCATCCTCCTCTCTCAACTTCGTATCTATTTTTTTTTTGTCGCGCTTGATGTAGGGTGGCAACGGCGTTAGAGCGAACCTGTCTAACTCAGCATAGGAAATATCCCTGTTCAAGCGTATGAGATGGATATCCTTCTCAACGTGAAACTCCAGGAACTCAGCTTCCAGACCGTCTGGTAAGAGGATTTTTATGCCTTTCTTGAACTTGCGGAGAGGTCTCACAAGCACATGCCAGTGAAAAGCATCAATTTTTTTTACAAGAAACACTTCCACATGACCAGGCGAACTTGAACGTCTTCCATACAACCTGCAGGAAATGACCCTGGAATCGTTTATGACAAGAACGTCATCAGGATGAAGCAAATCGACTATATCCTTAAAAAGAAGATGTCTGATAGGATGATCCGGCACATGCACAAGCAGGCGAGCCAGATCACGCTCTACCAAAGGATGCTGGGCAACAAGCTCTTCAGGCAGGATATAATCAAAATCTGATAATAACATGGTTTTGTATGATAACCATTTTAGTAAGATTTTACAAAAAAAGAGCATTCAGTAGGATATGATAGAAATTATACATGTAAAAAAATTGATGAACCTTCTCGTAGCCTTTTTTTTCTCTTTATTGAACAGGGACAATTGGATGAGATTCGTGAAGGGATTGATGGGGTTATCAGTAAGGAAGAGG
>DYKD01000096.1 GCA_020722765.1 Brevinema andersonii
GGGCGTTCCCAATCGAAAAATGTCATTTTTAAATAAAAGGATTCTTTATTGCTGGGGAAAACTTGCTCAGATTGACTTTTTTATTCTGAAAGATTATATTAAAACAGAGGTGGATACTATGTATAAGACGTTCGAAGCTTTTTGTGAGCATGGAAAAGTTCATCCTGCTGAGTTAGGGGTAGAACTTGAAGATGGACATATTTTGATAACATATCTTGATGTGACAAAGAAAAAAGAGGACTTGAGACAGGCATTTGAGAAGGCAGGAAAATTCTTGAAAGGTATTCTTCCTGTAGATCCTGTAGCCCTTATCCTTTCAACTCTGGCAAAACCATCCCCATCCCCATCCCTGTCTTCATCCCGATTCCGGAATAAAAAGCGAAAGCGAAGAGTGTTGTAAACCATCGGAGTGTCTCTTGGGATTTGATCTTAAGCAGGAATTCTGATTCTCCAATGAACCCGATCTGACGGAATTTTCTATCTCCCTTAAAACCAATGGTTGTACTTTCCAACTTGTATTTCCCAAGGCACGTATGCATAAGAAGCTGGTCTGAATGGGCTTCTGAAATCCTGTGTTGGGAGTATGCGTTCCATTTCTGCCTTAGGCTGGATATGACATTTTCTGGAAAAGGAAAAGGCTTGTCACCATGTTCACTGGAGAAGCAGCAAGGTGTGACGAAGCGGATGTTCATCTTCTCCTGCAATGGTAATTCCAACAATTCCTCTTCGCTTAATGACCCTGCCAGTGGATGTTCTCCTGGATCACAACTTATTTTGATAATTTTGAAGTGTTCCCTTCCCAGTACTATCTTCATGCCAGTCTGCTCAAACCCCTTTAAAATATAGGAAAAGAGGCTCTCTTCCATTAATGTAATCCTAAACCATGTGTTTTTATTTATGCTAAGAGGTATATCCTGTGATGTCCAATTCAAAAGACCTTCAGGAAAAACAGGAGTAATAGAATATGGTTTAGGTCTTGATCCATCATGAAAATTATGGAAAACAACAGGATCTGCGTTGTGGAGTGCTGTCATGACAGCCGCATGCACATATTCAGAATTCTCTCCAGGTAATGAACCTGGTGTTAATGCTTCCAAATGAATGATAATGGATCTGAACATGTTGTTTCACCTCTTTAAGATAATAACACTTCCAATGAACATAAGTCAATTTAGGCGTAAATTTCAGGGATTGGTCATTTCTTTGACATAATGGGTCTCATGTGTTATATTCAATAATGTATCCAGCATGCATGGAGCGGGAATAAAATGAAGCATTTATCAGTGACCTTTCCTCCCAAAGACGAAGTTTTTGCGGCAGTTGACGGTTTTCTTCGTGATAAATGGATTGCCCCAGACAGGACAATCCGTTCAAAGTTTTTCAATCCTGCCTTAACAACCGAGAAAATATTTGATTTCCTCGATAACATTTATCTGCTTGATATTGAAACCAATGGCCTTTTCCCTTTCTTAGAACCTGTCAACATCGCTCTCCAGAACGTTGTCTGGAAAAACGCTTCCCTGGAAACCTCTACCCAACATCATTTTTTTATTCATCCTGAAAAAGGGGAGTGGGAATCTTCCTGCAAGAAGAAGTTCTACTCTGATGAGTCAAATCTCGATTTAAAATACGAAGATGTGAAGAAGAATAAAAAAGAGGTCATAGGATTTTTTAAGGATCTGCTAAAGAAACCGATCATATTCGTAGGGCATAATATCCAACATGATGTGAATCTACTCATTAATAATGGATATATTCCTCGCAATGCTGTTTATGTTGTGATTGATACTCTTGATCTCTTTGTTCTTTCCTTCCCATCCGATGACTCCTATTCTCTTGAACAACTTGCAAAAAAGCGGCTCAGTTCTTTTCCACAGAGTCATACTGCCTTGGATGATGTCAATTTACTCTCTGCTCTTATCCAGGTTGGTGTGAAGACTCTTATGGATAAAGTAAGTAAAGACCCGGTCGCTTCCTATGTTTATACCCATATCCAGGAACATTTTGTCTTGAAGGTATTCCTGCGTTCTTACACTTCAAGCCTTTCAAACTATCAACTTCCCATGTATGCAAAACTGGCTGATCATATAAATATTCCGAACGGGTTTATGCCTGGAGAAGGATTGTTAACTTCCCAAGATCCATTCTCATATTTCCCAAAAGAGTTTATTCCTCGCCCTTCTCAAAAGGATTTTATCAATATAGCCAAAGATTTTCATAATGATGAAAAAACTCATGACTGTATGATTGAATCACCTACAGGCACAGGCAAGACAAATGCCTATTTGGCGCATGCCTTTAGTTTGATTTCCAAAGGTGAGAAAGTCGTCATTTCCACATTTACAAAAAATCTTCAAGATCAGGTCTTTTCTTCAATTAAAAAAATCAATGACGCCTTACCTGAAAATGAACGTATTCAACCTCTGCTGGTAAAGGGAAAAGAGAATTATATCTGTCTTCAGCGTTTGATCCATGAAGGGCATAACAGTTCTTTGGATGATGCCGTTATTTCCTTGTTGGCTCCCTATCTTCTTACAATGCTTGTTTCACAGATTGGGAATGATGGAGAGGCAGAGTCTTTGCTGCCCTCTGCCTGGACAGCCAGTTGGGGAATCACCAAAGAAGACCTCCTTAATTTTACTTATTCTATGACAGACTCCGAATGTGAAGGTTGCCCTTTTGATAAGATTTGTCCTATGCTCAGGAAATTGCAAAATTTGAAAAATCCTTCCACTCGTCTTGTCGTTACTAACCATTTTATGCTCATGCAACCTGAGAAAACAGCTGAAGTTGAGAATGAAAGTTTTGCAGGAATCATCCGTACAAATTTCCCTTTTCTCATACTGGATGAGGCGCATAGGCTGGCTGAAGCATGGTATTCCATAAACACCACAAGATTAAGTTCTCAATCTGTGGATTCTCAGATTTCCCAATTGAAAGAGTTGTCAAGGTCTATAAAAAAAGTTACAGCACACGAGGGCCATCAAGCCTTTTTGAACGATAGGGAGACAATCATAACAAGCATTCAAGGTATATGCAATGATTGGAATGACAAACAAAAAGGATTTGAGGAACAAATACTTTCCTATGCGACGAGAAATGGTCCGTCTCCCTTTCCTGTAAAGACGGCCACTCTGGAAATATCTACAGATTTGTTTGACCTTTATAGGAACGACCAGCAGAAACGGCTCTACCTCAATTTTAACCCCAGAATCCAAGGGTGTGCCATGTTCAGTGAGACCCCCATCATAAAACCTGACCAAATGATGACTATTATGGAGAATTTAAGAAAATTTAAAGCAGTTGATTCGGAAATTGCTGAATACGTATTGGATTATCTTGAAGATCTATCAGATAATGAGATCCCTTCAATCATGACTATCATAGAAAACTTTATTGATTCTTATGCTCAAAAATATCCTGAATTAGGCAAATTGAAGTCTGAAAGGTTCAAGATATTGCGTCAATCCTGGTGGGCAAGGCAAGAAGCCTTTTATACCTTTAACCTTAGGGCCATAATGGATAACACGCTTTTGTCAGCCTTAACTGCAGACATTGACAATCAAAAAAAAGTACCTCAAACAATTATAGACCTCATAAAAGGGGGCTTTCTTAACTACCATCAGCATCAGTCCCTTACGGTTGTTGACAGACGTCGTTACAATCCTGAAATCTCGGACGATATGACAGATGAGGATGATGGACCATGGATGTTGGGAGATCAATCCCGCTGGCAGTTTGAATCCATGCCTGCCCATCCAGGTGTGAGGATTTCTTCTGCCCTAAAGCCTTTTAAGAAAATTATCCATACCTCTGCGACCTTGGAAGTCTCCCTTGAAAATAAACCTGTTTCCCTGTTTCAGAATCTTCATAAGATAGAAAAAGAGACTTTATTTCAAGGAAAAGTGATAAAGCTTCCTGAGGTTTTTGAAACGAACAAACAGATAGGACTCTGCGTCCCTTGGTATTTTCCACCACCTATTGAATATTATGCCACTGAAGCCCAACTTCAAACGCCCTTGGAAATTTTAAGAATCATGATTTCAATGGCAGAGGCAAAGACCCTAAATGGGAAAGCTCCAGCCAAATTCCTTTTCCTCTTCACTTCAAGAAAAGCCCTTTATACGGTCAAATATATACTTAAAAAACTGAATGAGGGATTGAAAATACCAATCAATAACCTGACACTCCTGTTTCAGGATGACAGCCCGAAAAATGATTTGATTGATTATTTTGTCTCGTCCAATAAGGGACCTACAGCCCTTTTTGGACTCCGGAGTTTTGCAGAAGGGTTTGATCCTCTTGAATCGTATGCACACGCTTTCCCAGAAGGGAAGGGGATGGGAAATCCTATCAGAGTCCTTCTCATAAACAAAATTCCCTATATTGGACCACATATCGTTTGGCATGCGGCGATAATCAAAAAATATGAAAGACTTGATATGATGCTGAAGAAGTGGATTCGCCTGATAAAAAATGTAAAAAGGGGAAGTCAAAAATTCAATTATTTTTCTCTGCTTTCCTCCTATGAAGGGGGCTTGGCTTATAAAAAACATGTCCTGCCTTTTACTTTCATTGAGATGAAACAGTGGTCAGGTCGTCTTATAAGAACTCAACAGGACAAGGGAATGCTTTTTATCCTTGATCCCAGATTATTCAACTCGGATTATGGTCGTGAAATCGTTAATCAGGTGGGGGATTCTATTCCTATCCATATTTACGGAAGAAAATATTATGAAGAGACTAAAATGGAATTGGGATTATCCGGTAAAGGATCTCATTATTTCAATGAATTGGCTGATATCTTTCAGGAAATGGGGCTCCAGTCTGATTTGGACATAATGGTTGACTTTTCCAAGGATAAGTGTTCACGATTACGAGAGGCGTATTATTCCGGCGAGATGATTCCGGTAGCTGAAGGAGATCCTGTCCCTAAGAGATTTTCTAATTCCTTCAGGATCATGAAAGATTTCCTCTTGGGAAAAAAAGAGAAGATGATTCCGCTTTCTGTTTTTTTGGGACATCACATGGAATTTCTTCTGGATGAGGATAAGGTCCTTTTTACGACAATCAGCAAAGATGTCCAAAAAGCTATCTCAGAATTGAGAAAAATGAATCGCTTCAAGGGCGAGCTGTCTTCCTGGACGGTTCGTTTGTCTGGTTATATGAAAGATGCGAAAGGAAAAGATGATTCAACTTGGTTCGCGAAGGAGATGTGGCAATTTTATAATTCTTTAAAACCATCTCCTATAGATGTTTTTTCTAAGATAATGGATTTAGGTATGGGGTGGAAAAGCACGCTTCTCCATAAAGTTGATGGAAAAACAACTTATCTCTCCCAACGAAAAATCATGGCACTTGTAGCTGGAATTGATGATAACAGGACTCAAGAACTCAAAGAGAAAGGGCCCATTCGGACAGATGCTGTTTTTGTTGTGAAAACCGGTTTTGGTAAATCCTTGTGTTATCAGGTTCCAGCGCTTTTTGACAAGTCCGGGATTACAGTTGTTTTCTCTCCCCTGAAAGCCCTGATGCGCGATCAGGTCGAAAATATGAGATCAGCCATCTCCGATGGGCCTTGGGGATATGCGGATTTTCTTGATGCCGAATTTAAGGCAAAGGACGAAGTCTTACGTCGGTTACGTAATCAGGATGCCAGATTAAAAATATTATATGTCAATCCCACAAGGCTGGCAGCCCCAGATTTTATGGGTATCCTGTTAAACTGTAAAATAAATCGGGTTATTTTTGATGAAGTTCACACGCTTGTGGAGTGGGGTGATGACTTCTCCCCTGAATACAACATGGTTCCCATTTTCCTTTTGCAATATAAGGTTAAACACGGTTTTCTTCCTGGATTCTATGGTTTTACTGCGTCTTTGTCGCAGGAGATCGCGGAACGATTGCATAAGAAACTGGAGAGGTTACAAATAAATATTGAAACTTATACTGCCTCTTTCAACAGACCTGATATCCATATCAGTGCCATAGAAATTGCTAAAGGACAGAGTGATAACTATTGGGCGGATCTTATTTATGAAAAAATAGTCAACCACTTTTTTAAAAAAGATGTTGAAGGGAACCTCTATAAACGTAAAAGCCCCGGTAAGGTGGTGGTATTTTGCAGATATATCGATGAGCAAGATGGATTCGGTTTTGGTGTAAGGAAATTTTTCAGGTATCTCTCTGAAAAACCGGCCATAGAATATTTCCCAAGAAAAAGAGAAATGTTAGACCAACAATCCCTTCTCCCATTTTCCGAAATATCTGATAGCAACCAAAACAAAACAAAACTCTGGTATTTACGGAATGTTCTCACGTATTTTCATGCGACAGGATCAGAATCGATGACAGAAGCTTTAGGCATGAGATCTCGATTCATAGGTTTTTCCAGTGGAAACAGGCATGTCATTATCAGCACAGATGCATTCGGCATGGGTGTAGATATTGCAGATATATCCACAATAATCCATTATGGGCATCCTGAATCTCTCAACAAATATGTCCAACAAATCGGCCGTTCTCGAAAAGGTGGTCACGCTTGGCTTTTTTATAAGAGAAAAAACAGGATGGGGAAAGAGGTGGATTTTTTTCTTGCTGGGGAAATGCTGAAAAGTTTGTGTCAAAACCCGGCTGCGACTATGGATTTTAAAAAACAGTTCAAGATTTCATATAAAAGTGATAAGAATATATGGCACCTTTTAGCGGATTATGATTATATTCGTTCTGTTGAAAATATTGGCAGGGACTCGGTAGATCTTCTCCACAAGATCATTTATGAGGCCCATTTTCAGGGAAAGATTAGTTTTTATGGTTACTTTTTCAGCCATTATTCCACGATAACATTACGCCCTTTTTCCCGTATGCTTTCTCTGTATTATGCTGATAATCTCCAACTTCTTCAAGAGAAATTATTAACATCCTACCCTTCGCATTATCCCCTCCCTAAAGAAAAGGTTTTCGCATGGCTCTCTTCGGTACTAAAAAAACTTTACAGCATCTCCCTGGGGAAAACAGCAGCCAACCCTGGTCGTTCCAAACAGATGAATCTCAAGGTATTGTTGAATCATCTGAATGTTGAAGATAACCCGTATTCCCAGATATTATTGTATGATTGGCTCATTCCTTTATTGGCTTATCATGGACTTGTCAAGGTCGTTATGACAATAGCAGAATCCAATTACTCCATCGGTTTCAAGATATATAAAGATTTTCCTCATAATCTTGTTCCAACACCCCCGCAAAAGCATGTTGAAGATGTTCTGGATAAGATATGTGATGAGAAGATTTCCTGCCGTCGTGAATCCTTGCTTCAACATTACAATAAGGCGGAATATCAGGATCTTCTCACCAGACGAAAATCAATCCCCCCACAACATGGCGAATGTTGTGACTTGTGTGATAGGAAAGGGATGGTGGTCACCAGATCCGGAAACAGGAAATGATTGCCTTTTTTGATTTGGAAACAGATGTAAAAAAAACGTCCATTCAGTATCAATGCAGGATGGGAATCTATGGTTCGGGATTCTTCCTCTCAAATCTTAAAGAAAAGCTTTTCAAATCTTTGAAAGATTCACCACTTTTAAGATTATGTCAGTCAATTCTTGGTACTTATGAGAGAATTTCATTGGATTCGTACCACTTTTCCGATTGGAGAGACTTGATCCATGAGTCACTCCTCTCTGATTTTTCTGAAGATGACCATTCTCCCTTGGTTGTCTCCACCATGCATGGGGCAAAAGGAAAGGAGTTTGATACGGTCGTTTTTGTCTATCCAGGTGTTGTCCCTGTGAAAGCTGATGAGAAAAGGCTTTTTTATGTTGCCATGACGCGTGCTAAAAAAATCTCATTTTCTTTGTTTCCGAAGACTGGGGAAAAGGATTGGGATTTTCAGATGTGAAAGAACAAAGGTATAAGGAGGATTTCGATCTTCCAGATCAATTGAGCTTTTCGTTAGGGATGAAGGATGTAGTGTTGGACTGTTTTATAGAGAATGCCATTGCGGTTTCAGGAATAGAGTCGGGAGAGAATCTCTTTTTTGAAGATAACATGTGTGTGAATCGCAAGGGAGAAGCGCTCTTGGCCTTTTCTGGAAATTTCAGAAGGAAATTGGATAGATATGAGGCTCAAGGTTACTCTTTGACCAAAGGAAATGTTTTATATCGTGTGTATTGGCATAAGAGGGAAGAGGGATCAGCGAGTGGAAAAGAGTATGTCGTTTTGTTGCCGGAGGTTGTTTTAAGAAGAAGATAAGATAATGACTCATCAGAAGTTTTTCTGGTGAATAGTAAGGAAGAGGATGCTGTTGCGTATATAGAGTTATGTGGACATTGCATGAAAG
>DYKD01000318.1 GCA_020722765.1 Brevinema andersonii
ACATCGAACCGTCGTAATGGTAGACTATAGTTGGAGTATCCATATTCCAAGATACATCCCCATTCTCATCTTCGATCCTTGTAAGCTCCGGCCCAACTATAATTTCTGATTTTCCATCGCCATCAAGATCATCAAGTTGTATAAAACTTTCGGTACCAAGATAGCCTGCGCATTCATTACCAGAATAAAGCGTATAAGGAATAATGTTAACAAAGCAACCATTTTTCCATTGCCATATGGTAATCGCTTGGTCCCCGTCGGCTTTGGACGTTGACAAGCTCAAGTTTGTCCCTTCCCAGATTAGTTCTGGAAAATTATCTCCTGTAAGCTCTACAAGTCTCAATCCCCATGAAAACCCTGCATTAAGAACAGGTTTTTCCGATTGACAAACAAATTGAAAAGAGTTCCCACTATCAACTGTCTTAAGGAGAATCCATATTAATTCGCCCCCGCAAGCATGGAGATCGCGCCAAGCAAGAAGTACATAATCATTGGGGTCATTTGGCATTTTAAAAATAAGGGGGAACTGAAAATTTATAGGGGCATTTCTCATGCCATATCCAAAGTTTGGGTCATCTATAAGCAAAGGTTCTCCCCATCGCTGATGACATTGACGAAATTCATCGGGATACCATTGCTTCCCCAGCTCAATTGCCTTCTCGTCCGTGATTGTTAAACTGTATGCACCTAGGCTAATTAAGAAAAGTAAAGTAAGAAACGCAAAATATCTCTTTTTCATTTCTATCCTCCATTCTCAAAAGGGCTTAAATAGGCTTGCATTGTTAACAACAGCTTGGGCATAAGAAACACCTTTATTGTTGTATTTTGAGAACCCATTTGTCAAAATGTCCTTGAAACCGTCAAGATTATTGCTGGATTCTATTCCATATTTTCTAAATTTTTTACTATCAAATGTTGATCCCATATCAAGGCTTACATCAGGATCAAGCAGGAGACTCGGTTCTCTTGAACTGGCAGGTTCATCACTTTTCCAATCAAGCTTTTCAACAGCCGTAATATACATAACCTGCAAAAGACCATAGCTTGATGCGACTGGGATTTGGGCATAAGTATCATCGTGATTGAGAAGAAAATCAATAAAATACTGTTGCTGTTGACAGCAACCCGTTTCAGGAGATTGACTTGTGCCGCAGTAATAACGGTTGTTATGGAATGCAATAATGCCTAAAGACGATTCAGTGTCCCATTTCATCCTTGTTGCGCCTTGACAGGCATTACGCCTCCCATAAAGAATATTTGGATAACTTCCATCAGCCCAGCCGTT
>DYKD01000319.1 GCA_020722765.1 Brevinema andersonii
TGGTTAACTTTACGAATATACTATTTTTACGGAGAAAATTGGATAGCTCCATTAAAAAACGCTCATCCCCTGTGAGAAAAAGAAAGACAATATACGCACTCAATACTATATTACATCCCAAATCCAGCGATAACAAGGACTTGAATGTTCTTCATCTTGTCACAATAAGCAATTACGCACTCTGAGATTTTCACCCAATAGGTGAAAACTTTGAAAACAAAAAACTTGAAAGAAGCCCCCTTTCTCATATAATTGATACTATGATGAAACTAAATAAAAAGGAGGCTTCCATGAACAATTTCATCATAGCACAGAATCCTTCAGGAGTCAAGAAGAAAATTTCGCCAAAAGTAGAGATAAAGGAGTCTAACCGCAACCTTACCAGTCACAGTGGTATATATCTTGTGGACCAGTTTGCACGAGTACTCAATGTGCGTGAAGAAATAGATAGAAATGTAAAAGTAAAGGAGAGAAACAGTGGTTACAATGAGTCACAAGCTATTCTCTCTCTTGGATATAGCATGATAGCCGGAGGAGATTGTATCGATGATGTAGATATGATGAGAAATGATAATGCTCTGCTCACACTGATAGGAGAGGAATCTATTCCCCATTCTACCACAGAAGGAGATTTTCTGCGAAGATTTAACCTTGGACATATAAAGCAGTTAGAGAAGGCTATAAAGAACCTCGGAGTGAAGATATATCAGAGTGAGGTTATAGGGAAAGCTACTTTGGATATGGATTCTTCTGTTTTCAAAGTGGAGAGCAAAAAGGAAGGAACTGATTTCGCATACAATGGTGAGTTCGGCTATCATCCCCTTGTTTGTTTCATGGCGGAAAATGGAGACTGGCTTCATTTGAGAATGAGACGAGGAAGTGCATATACTTCAAAAGGAGCTGTAAGTTTTCTTGTAGAATGTCTGGGAAGGTTACCTCCTACTATGTGGATAAGGCTCCGTGCGGATAGTGGCTTTTATAACAGGGAATTTGTCGAAAAGTGTGAACAAAAGGGCGTTACTTTCACCATCACGGCAGACCAGACTTCCCGTCTATTAAAGGAGATAAAAAAGTTGCCTGATGATAAATGGGAAAAGTGCGAAGAAGGCTGGGAGATAGCTGAGTTCAAATATTGTCCTGTTGGATGGAGCAAGGAATATCGTTACGTAGTGAAAAGGGAAGAGATAGAGAAGGGCGAACAAATTGACCTATTTAATGGGAAATACAAGTACTTTGTATTCGGGACTAATTTTAAGGTTGGGAGTCCTTATCTTTTAATGA
>DYKD01000097.1 GCA_020722765.1 Brevinema andersonii
TCAATAAATTTATTAAAATCGTATTCTTACACGAACTCCCAGCTCAAATGAGCCTATATCTTCAATTACGGGAGGATCATCAGACCAAGCTTCTGGCTTGATTTTGTTCTGGTCATAAGCGATCTTAGCCCACATGTCCCCATCTATATTCTTTGAAAAATTATAGTTCACACTATGTGAATAGGAAAGACGCATCACAAGATCATTTGGTTCTTTAGTATATTTGTCATCTGGATCATTCCGATAAATGCTGTTATTAAATGACAATGATGCTGTATGATTGATTCGTGTATCCAGTTTGATTTCTTTTGAAAGAAAAAACGGTTTCCATGTCTCTGGAAGGTTAGATGGGAACCTGTAAGTCAATTGTACGCTTAAGGCATAATTTTTCTTTGGAAACACGTCTTGAGAAGTCCATGCAAAAGAATTCAACTGATCCGGAAAATTCAATTCGATATAACGTCGAAAATTGGGATTCACTTTGAAAATATTCTCTACTGCTGTATTGAAACTTGAATTAATACTGAGATCAGACTCCTGTGCCCACTTATAACTCATGCTTAAGCTGGGAGTTACACCATACCGTTGCTTCGAGATAAGATAATCCTGGGATTGGGAAAAACGGATATTATATCCCAAAGAGGAGCTTTTCTTGTATCCGCCCTCTTTATCTTTCCAAATCAGTATTCCCTTGAGTTTTTCCATGAGGTTCAGACTTGAACCATATCCTACTGTCTGGTCATATCTAAAAGAAGTATAGGATTTCCTGTTCCGTGCCATGCTCTGACTGAAAGAATATGATACAGCTCCAGTAATAATCTTAAAAATATCAACACCGATACTCATGGAAAGTGTTTCATTGAGAGATGCGGTAGAATCAGATTTTAGAAATGCATCCTTAGTAAATTTGTTAGAAGTCCTGGAAATAAGATCCAATCCAGGATATTTTGGATCAGAATAATTAGTACTGAACCGATTAAAATCCATGAATTGGAAAGGTAAAGGGATAAAAACGTCCGGGAAGAGAGTCATGTATCCAGCAAGATAAGAATACCCATCATAAGAATCCTCTTCAATTTTCTGATCAGCAATACTGAATGTCCTTGTGTAATTAGGATTAATGGATGTCAATATCTTCTTAAAAAGGTTGATGGTCCCAAAATTAGCGGACATGGACATGGAAACTGAAGGATTTCTTGTTATACTGGTGATGAGGGGGGAAATTTTAAGATATGTGAAACCTGATTCGGAATAATTCAATGAGTAATTAAAGCTTGGTGTAAAGAAGAACACTTTCCCGAATGAAACAGGTGTTGAAATACTGCGGCTTCGGCTTGAAATCCGCTTTGAATAGGTTAAACTATTGGTCGTAACACGTCTCTGAGGATCATCTTCAAAATAATAGTAAGAAACACTTTCAGAAAGTGATTTCTGATAACTGAGAGATGGTGACAAGGACAGGCGCATGAACTTGACTCCTGCGCGGACGCTATAACTGAAGGCGTCGCTGATCAGCTCCTGAATCCTGTTTGTAAGTGAATTCGTACCATGATAGACATAGGTTTCCTGACTGTTCCTGGAAAAGCTCATATCGCCTGAAGTGTTTATGTTAAGTTTTATCATGTCCAGAAAAGGTGGAACCCAAGTGACTCCCCCACCATAACTTGTTGACCTTGCACGGGAATTGAGATAATATTTTTTTTCAAGATTCAAGGGTTTTTCATTTGAGGAGGTTTCAGTACGGTAATTGGCTGAAAAATTAGGAATATTTACAGCGAACTTACCCCATAACGTCTTGAAAGACTGTAAATTGATGGAAGGTGCATTTATTGCTTTGATGTCCCTCCCCGTACGTCCTTTCTGGTCATACGGTATTGTGTAGTCTTCTATATCAGACTCGGACAAGGAACGTGTCCAGGTAAAATTCAAAGGTAAGAATTTGATCGTTGTCCATCCTATAGAGACATTTTTGCTTTCATTGTCAATCCCAGTACCAGCAGCACCAGCACTGGAAAAATACCGATCACTGCGGGAATAACTGTACTGATAAGAAAGATGCTGTCGAAGATTGAAAGATGTGTTGTAATAATAAGCCATACCCAGCTGCAATTCCGTCTTATCGAGATAGTTATCATTGATCCAGATAGTTCCAGAATTTGAGATTGACTGGACACCTCCAGCATAAACACCAAAGGCGATATATTTGATACTACGCAATGACGGTTTTCCTTCAAGTCTATAGGCAGAATTATCATCTGGGTACAAATGATTCGTCGCATTCTGGAATTGTGAAGAGCGCATATCCATGGCAACAAGATTCCAAGGTTTTGTGAGGCTTGACATTTTTACCCTGTATTCATAAAAATCAGCAGACGATGATCCTATCCTATAGAAAAACCATTCTCCTCCAATCTGTTCCACTGGCTTGACCCACATCTTAGCCATTTTATAAAAACGAAGGTCAATGGAATAAGTAAGATCCCTACCTACAAGAATCATGCTATTCGTCTGTAGATCGACTTTTTTAGTGAAATCATGGTTTTTTAGAGACAGATATCTTATTTCCAGAGCATTCTCTTCAGTACGATCAGCCTCTGCTGTTGTCATGCCTCCATGAAGGCTATCATAACTCTTTTCCCCTTTGAAATCAGGATCCTTCTTAAACTCATCGCTTTGAGTGAACCGCCTGAGAGAATTTGAAAAATACGAATTGATTCCCAAAGTATCAAACGTACTGATAAATTTCCTCGATAAATGTTCTATGACATTGGACTGATTGATATAATTATTGACACGCAAATCATTATATGTTGGACCAATAAAATTGATTTCATCAATCAACAATTTCCCTTTTTCTCCTGAACTCTTCTTGACTATGATGATAAGATTCTTGATGCCTTTCTTTAAAGTTTCCAGTTCAGCTTCACTCATGGAGGTCTGATCAATGGCAATGCGCACCTGTCTCCATTTTCCATCGGATGGGACTATTAATTTACCTGAATCACTGTTCTGGTCTGAATTCCCTTCAACAACTTTTCCATATTGGAAATTTGGGAAAAAAAGGTTTGTTTTGATCATAGCCGTATCAAGCACACCATTTCCATCCAAATCTTCAGTCTGCCTGTAACCATCATTCTGATCGAGTGTTCCATCAATAATCACATGGGCTCCACCACCAATCTTCGTGTTACTTCTATAAGAATCATTAAAAACAAAACCATCAGAGAAAGTGTTGGCTTCCTGGTCAAACCCCCCATCAGCATCAATATCCTCACTGAAAGACCCCAATCCAAACGTCAGTTCCACATTATCTGTCGGTTGTGTACCAACCAATTTGACCCATAAGGTAATCTCGTTATAGGCACTGAAATCAGCACCCGACTTGTCAAAAGCCTGGCCATAGATCAGGGAGACCCATCCGTTTGAATTTGTCAAAAAATCGTAATCTAAAGCCATGGAAGACTGGCGTCTTGCAGTCACTCCCAGCTGAAAATCCTCGAATCTGCCTTGCCCGATCATATAAGGTCCAGGTTTATCCGCATATGGAATATTTGTCCTGTCAACAGCATTAATCTGATCATCTGAAGGGATGTTTTCAGAATAAGGGTCAAGATAATAGTTTTCCTTGTAATACTTATAATCCTTATAATAGAGAAGCCCTCTCTGATACAAGTCAATGCTATTCCCTGGCACTCTTGTAGGTGTATAAAGATAGAATCTTCTATGATCCATACTAATGGAACGGGAATTTTTTGAACCTTCAAAATCATCAATCATAGCCTGTCCGAAATTATTTGGATTATAGACAGACCCTGCTATTTCTCCGGATGCGGAAAAATCAATGGGTATTGTTTTCTTGGTCTTGATTTTCATATTCGAAAGTATGGATGTGATTCTTTCTCCAGTAAAATTGATATTTCCTGACAATGAACCTACAAGCCGCTCATCTGCCACACTGGAGAGGCTTGGAACACGTATAGGACGCTGCCTGCCATTATAAAAAGTGACAGCACTGGCAGTGAACCAGTCAACAGGCTTGTAATCCGATCTGAATCCGAAAAGAATCTGCTGGGATGAGCCACCAAACGGGGAATACTGATAGGAAATGGTCACTTCAGATTCAGGATTGACAGTGGTCTTGAACTTCACTTCACCAGTCATATAATCTATTTCGTAATCGACATCCTTTTTTTTGAGGCTTCCATCAACCATGACAATTTCAGAATTTTCAATGACATCCCAACCAAGTTGGTAACTCCTCACCTCATACCTATATTCCATGTGAATGAGAATAAGAGTCTTCGTAAGTGATGTGGATGTAGCCGTTGGTACATAGCAGATATCATAAGGGTTTTCCCCTTTATCATAGTAAAGATTCTTAAAGGGGTCGTTGCCTCTGAAAACAAGTGTTCCGCTCTGGCTATCCAGATAATACTGGAAAGGGTTATCATACCCTAAACGGATTATTGAAGTATCATCGTTATCTTCTGACAGTTCTATACCGTTAATGGAAGGGAATTCTGAACCAGAAATCTTGGTCTTTGTTGAAAGTTTTGCAAGATAAATCTTGAAATCTTTCTTTGTATCAATAAGCTTATGCGGCAATACGTAAGCTCCCCTGAATTCATAAGGTGAAATACTATTTTGGTAGTTCAAGTAATAGTATTTGTTTGTAATACTGCCATTTGTATTGATTATGACATTGGAGTAGATTGATGGATATACTGGAGCTCCAGGGTTTGCAGGAGTGATACTCCCAGTAACAGGCTGGTATGTGACAAAAAGGTCATAGTCTTTTGTTATTTGCCTGCGCATATAAATCAGTCTTTCTCCGATTTCAACATAATCTGAACCAGGTGTAAGCTGATAACAGTTCTTATTATCAATTTTGATTCCAGCTGTTGTCCCCGACTTGTCATCCAGATAGATCTTTAACGTACCAAACTTATAATTCTGTGGCAACACATAATACCTGTTTCGCTGGTATGCATAATCATTGATATCAACAATAACGGGCTCTGTCTGTCCTTTGAATGTTTTTACGGCAGGTATGCCACGGGCCATACTGGCAATCCCTTGGAACTGGAACTTACCTCTTTCCGCATCAATTTTAATACCAATAGCCTCATTTCCACCACCGCTTGAACCCGAAGCCAAAGAAGAACCTGGTAATGAAACAGAAATGTTTCCAGCTTGGATCTTTTGAATAAACGCCTTTTTCTTGTCAGCCTGATATTCAACACTGATCCTATCCAGTGTTTTCCCGCTATTATCAACATTCACTTTGACTTTTTTCCCAATTTTTCCTTCAATATGGATATTGATGCTTTGGTCAAGATCAAGTCCTGGTCTTATGGCTGAAGAGCTGGCATTTCTTTGACCTGAAGTTAATGGTTTTATATGAAATGAATTACCATAACTCATACCTAAATTCTGTTGTCCGTAAATCTGGAGATAAGTCGCATCCTCTTCCAGTTTATCAATACCAATCACTAATCCTTGCTTTTTTGTAGCTTCTTCAAGCCTTTTTCTCCTATCCGCTTCTTTCTGCTTTTCTTCCAATTGCATAATCCTGTAAACATCATGCATATTCAATTTAAGAGGTTTTCTGGAAATTTCCTTATAAGTGTTACTGCTTTTTATAAATGAAAAATCCATCTCATTGGAAAAATCAGTTGTCAGAGGAATACGCAGATAGATTGAATCTAGAGGGCTTAATCCGATAGTCAATGGTTGTGGTTGGGAATAGAAATATTTCAATTTGAATCCTGAAGAAACACCATCAGCATAAGGGAAATATTCGCTCATTTCTGATGTTTCAGCCCATAGGAGGGATGAATATATTATAATAAATGGAAATATCAGCTTAACAAATAAAAGCAATGGTTCTCCTGTCACAACAAGTATAATGTGATACTTAAAATACAAACAGTATGCGCTTTTGTCAAAATATATAGATTTATGGAGAATTGATGAAGGAGACTCTGTCTAATTCAACTTATTCCATTTTTTATAGAAATCCGAGGCTGTCCTAATAATGGATTCTAAGTTCCTATACTCAGGCTTCCATCCTAATTTTTTTCTAATCTTTGCAGATGATGCCACTAGAATATCGGGGTCTCCAGGTCGTCTTGGACCTTCAGTAACCTGAAAAGACTTTCCTGTCACTTTTTTTACAGATTCAACAACCTCACGTACTGAATAACCAGTCTCACTTCCAAGATTAAAAATATCACTTTTATTCTCTTTGACAAGATATTCCAAAGCAAGAAGATGGGCTTTTGCAAGGTCAGAAACATGGATATAGTCCCGAACACAAGTCCCATCTGGAGTCTTATAATCTGTGCCATGGATAAAAAACTCTTTTCTCGCACCATAAGCTGTTTGCAGGGCAAGAGGAATAAGGTGGGATTCAGGAATATGAGCTTCGCCTGTGCGGAGAGCCGCATCAGCACCACATGCATTGAAATATCTCAATGAAACATATTTGAATCCTAGCAGTTCCGAGTACCAGGAAAGTACTTTTTCTACAAGCAACTTGGATTCACCATACGCATTGACAGGTTTCAAAGGTGAATCTTCAACAATAGGGACCTTATCGGGGAAACCGAAAAGTGCGGCTGTGGATGAGAATATGAACCTGTTCACACCACAACGGATCATGGTTTCAAGAAGTGAAAATGTGCCAGAGGAGTTATTCCGAAAAAACTTTGCAGGATCCTTCATGGATTCGCCGGCTTCGATATAAGCCGCAAAATGAAGTACTGCATCAATCTTGAATTTTTTCAAGGTTTCTTCCACTTTCCTGCTGTCAGCGATGTCACCTTTTACAAATTCATCCCCCAATAGGAACTTATTACTACCATCAGAATTTTCAAAATTGTCATAAACGACAGTGAAATGACCTGCCTGTTTCAACTGTAATACTGTATGACTGCCGATATATCCTGCTCCACCTGTAATCAATAAATTCACATTGACTCCTTTTGACTGGTTCGTATTATCCAATCATTTTTTTTCAAATCAGTCCGGTACCATCGGAAAGGCCTGTAACATAGAACTCTGGTACTATCTTTGTCTTTTCCTGATATGCTTTTCCAACAATTTTAATAAAATCTTCCACATGATCCTTTTCAACAAGACTTACAGTGCACCCACCAAATCCAGCGCCAGTCATCCGGCTTCCAGCACAGCCTTTCGTCTTGATCGCTTCAGAGACCATGACATCCAACTCTGTGCAGCTGACCTCATAATCATCACGCAAGGAATTGTGAGAGGCGATCATTAATTCTCCAAAAAGTTTGATGTTATTTGTCTTGAGAGCCTTGACAGAATCTTGCACACGCTTATTCTCGGAAATGACATGCTTAGCACGTCTATAAACCGTTTCAGAAAGTTCAGATTGAATCGTTTCCAATTGTTCCAGAGTTAGATATCTCAAAGAAGAAACAGGCTTCACCTTCTCTGAAAAGACCCTTACAGCTTCACCACATTCTGCCCTGCGTGTATTATAGGCAGATGATGCAAGTGTACGAGGCTTTTTTGTGTTCCCTATGACAATTGAATAGGAAGCCAGATTAAAATTAACAACCTCATATTCCAAGGTCTTTGTGTCCAAGTACAGGGCTGAATCCTTCTTGCCAAGAGCAATGGCGAATTGATCCATAATACCACAATTGAGTCCTACAAAACTGTTTTCTGCCCTTTGACACAACAATGCCATTTCTACAGGACTCATCATCATGTTGTTGAACTTTGCAAGAACGAAAGCATTTATCATTTCAAAAGCAGCTGAAGAAGAGAGACCACTCTCAGCAGGCAGGTCACTCTGAAAGACAATATCATAACCGATGCCCCCTTTCTTTATTTCAGTGAATTCTTTTGCAACACCTTTGATATAATCAGTCCAATGCCTCTCCCCTTTTGTTATGCTGGAAATTTGGAAAGTTCCAAGTTCCTGTAGGTCTTCAGACCAGGCACGAATGGTATCATCAGACCGTGGGGAAGCAATGGCAATAATCTGCCTGTCAATGGCTCCTGGGAAGACGAATCCTTCATTATAATCCGTATGTTCCCCAATCAGATTCACACGGCCAGGTGACCGAAAAACAGAAAGGTTTAAGTTATGGCCGAAATGCCTTGAAAAAACATTTTTCAAAAGATCTACTTTACTCACGTAAACTTCTCCTCAATATGATGTTGTAAATTACTATCATGTTGAAAAAATATCAAGTTTACAGTTATTGTCTCAGCAATAAAGAATCCTTTTATTTAAAAATGACATTTTTCGATTGGGAACGC
>DYKD01000320.1 GCA_020722765.1 Brevinema andersonii
TTTCACCAGCGAGCAGACGATGACTTTCAGGACACACCACGCTTTGTTCGGCGGCTCTTAGCCTTCAGTGATTTCAGATTGGCCAGTGTTCATCTTTCGGAATGCTGAGATTAACCAATTGAAAATTCCTTGAATTGCAAAGAAGGGAAGCAAAAGAAGTGCAAGAGGACAACATGCGGATTTGCTTCGTTTCTTAGTAGTAGAAGTTGTGCTGGTATGCGACAAACCTGTACCTGGAATACCAACAGTTTGTCTCACTTTGCCATGACCGACAGTGGTCTTTAGTCCATGTCCGCCGATTGTAACGCTTGCCCCTTTCTTGCTGATGTTCCATCGAACACCAGGAAGAATTTTTACAGAGCGACGAAAACGCCAGGGCATTTTATTTCTCCTTCCTATGGATAACGGCTTATTTGTACACCTTGAGCATTGTAAAGAGCGGCTGGGTCTGATTCGTTGTCATTCCAAATATTATTGCCAATACCGCAATTGTAACCTTCACTGTTAGGGTTGTTTGTCCAAACTCGCAAAGTTTCACTGGGCTGGATTACACCTGCTAACAAACAAACCTGATTTCCTTTTTCGGAGATGATTCTCCATCCCGCTAAATCTTGTGGCTGATTTCCAATATTTTCTAAATCTACATACTCTGCAATTTTGTTTACCCTTTTAATGATAACCATTGCCCCGCTAACCAAAGTTGGGGTTTCTGTTGGCTCTGGCGTCCTGGTTGGTGTTTCAGATGGAATGGTTGTTTCGGTAGGAGTAGAAGTGTTTGAAAGAATTGGGCTAGGAGTTTCAGACGGAAGAGGTGTAACTGTGCGAGTAGGAGAGGGTGTGTATGTTGGCAACAAACCAATTCCATGCAAGGACGAGTCAACCAATGCAAAAGCAAAACAACTACAACAGCACAAGACAATAATCAGAGGAATAATCGGTAAAGCAAGTTTCTTTCCAGAAACATTGAAATTTACTTTGCGAGAGAACAGTTTTCGTAACGCCATGATTCTTGTCCCGTTTTTATGATTTGTGAATTTGCGACAGCCGCCCAACTTTGAGTTAACAAAAGTCGTTCCTCTTTTTGGTGTGATAACCCGAATGGTTGGGTATAATAGACTATGTGCCGATACATAAATTATACAACCACGCCCGCGGAAAGGCAACCAAAGATCACAGTCAAGTCCTCTAATTCCCCCACATCGTCCACACCACCGGGGAAAGAGAAAAAACTCCTCGAACAATACCGCGCCGCCATCAATCTCAAGCATT
>DYKD01000321.1:0-604 GCA_020722765.1 Brevinema andersonii
CGTGTCCCTACAATCCATTTACCCTCACCTCACCCCTCATCAACTTCGGCAGCAGACTATCCCGCAGACTCGCCAGCGTGCGGGATTCTTCATCATTTGCCCGAATTTTAGCAAACAAGGGAGAGACAAATTCTTCAAACTTCTTTCTCAATTCCATTGGCGGCAACGGGAAGGGAATTGAATTCATATTGGCTTGATTTATTTTGGGTTGAACTGCGCCTGTAATATACGGAAGAATGTTTACATCTTTCAAGAATAGATATAAATGCTCATTGCAAATTCCATTGGAGCCTTGCAAAACATGGGCGTGATTATTTACCCAAATCTTTCCCCAGACATATTGAATTACGGGGTGTCCTTCCTCGTCAACTACCGAACCATCTTCTCCCATTAAGACATATATTCCATCAAACAAATAGTCGTCAACATAATCCATAACGGAAGCAGCGCCATAATATGGATATTTACCTTGTCTTTGTGCGCGTTCCCTGTTTGCAACTGGCACACGTTTTGAATCGAAATTAGTTATTACATCCCCTAACTTTCCAACCTTCCAACTTTCAACTTCTTCACCCTCCACAAACCACCGACGAAACACCGCCCT
>DYKD01000321.1:675-1266 GCA_020722765.1 Brevinema andersonii
TCGTCCAGCGCGCCGAGTATCCCTGCTATGGCGCGTTGTTCGGGGAGGGGAGGAATGGCGATTGGTAAATTGGAAAAATCTGATTTATTCAAAATTGGAACTGCAGAACCTGACCCGATGTATCTTATCTCATCGCCGCGCAACGACAAACTGTAATAAACGAAAAGTTCAGAATATTCTGACGAGACAATAATTGAGTTGATTTGTTGATTGGTAACACATGGTTTTCCAGCAATAGCAACTTTACCCATCTGAGAACCAATACAGGAAACGATTACAGACTTTGCAGGAAGTTTAGATCCTTTAACCGCCTCTGCTCCCATTTCTGTGAGATAACGTTCTGTTGCTGAGATGATTCGACGACCATCCATGTCAGTAGGCGTCACAAAAGGAATATCGCCACCAAAATATTCTGCATTTGACGTTGGTGGAGTCTTACCAGTAACGACTTTGCCCAAGTCGGCTATAGTCAAGTCTTTCCAAGTCATAGCTTTAATTTTCTCAAGTTTGCTCTGACAATGCTTTCCAACTTCTCACTCTCTTCAAACTGCGCCTCCATTTCACACAGACCCTAAAGGTCTGCCAGACCTT
>DYKD01000322.1 GCA_020722765.1 Brevinema andersonii
TCATGATGTTATGCCAATCAATGCCGCCAAGTTGGACTGGCTGAATTACCCAAAAAGCGTCTGCGAAAATCGGTGCTGAATTGATAATGATGCGCCATATCACAGAAGAAACGATTTTGGAAGACAAAAATACATTACTAAAAATTTAATCTATATTTTTGACTTATTAAAGAATCGTATGTCCAATTTTTATTTTTCCTAAAACAGCCGCTGTGCATGTCCAATTTTGAGACAAATTCAATAAAAATGAGGGTTTCAGGTCTATTGCCTATCCATGATTGACGAGGTCTGTACTTGACTTTCTTATGACAGGATGGGCAAAACGCAGTGTGCCCATCAGGTTGCGATGTTGCGTGTATATCCCTTTGACATATCCGTATCAAGCCTGCTATAATGAAGAAAACCCCATCCACTTCATCTTATGGAGGCCCCATTATGCCCTGTATCCAAACCAAACTCTTCAAAAGCAATAAAAGCCAGGCCGTTCGTCTGCCCAAGGCTATTGCCTTTCCCGACTCAGTGACGGATGTCGAAATTATTGCCATTGGCAATAAACGCATTATCACCCCTGCGGCCCATTCGTGGGATGATTGGTTTGATTCCCCCGGTGTTTCCGATGACTTTATGACGGAACGGTTGCAGCCGGAGGATCAGATACGGGAGAACCTGTGATGTTGAAATACATGCTGGATAGCAATATCCTGATTTACACCATGAAAAACCGCCCGGCCATTGCGAAAAAACGCTTCAATCAACATGCGGGGCAGATGTGTATTTCTTCCATCAGTCTTGGCGAGTTGGTCTTTGGCGCTGAACATTCCCGGCAGGTTGAACGGAATCTGGCGGATATTGAAATGATGATCGCCCAGCTTGAGGTACTCCCGTTTGGAATGATCGAAGCGAATCATTTTGGCCGGATTCGCTCAGAGCTGTACCGGATCGGCCAGCCAATAGGCCCTTACGATATGATGATTGCCGCACATGCACGAGCAACCGGAATGATTCTGGTGACCAATAATGAAAAAGAGTTTGCACGGGTGCAGGGATTGCTGTTAGAAAACTGGTGCGTGGAAAGATGATTCAAGAAATTGTAAATGTGATCCACCAATGTTTGTCATGTCAGCTTGTCAACTTGTTAGGCGCTCTTTTCATGCCCAACACCAGAGCAGGGTATTGAACCGTTAAGCTGACTGACCACCATCCCAGAAACAGGAATCTGAATGTCCGTTAAAGAAGCCACCGCCCGCATCAAAATCAACAAGC
>DYKD01000323.1 GCA_020722765.1 Brevinema andersonii
CCCTCGGCATCAAAGAAAACATCTCCGGCTACCACGACAAAAAGACACTACAGTGCATCGCCTCCCTCTCCCTCAACGCCGAGAAGTTCCCTCCTGCCTGTCTCTTCCGTTCAAAATAGTCAGTATCCCTTGACAGTAGGTTCTCATATAAAGTACACTACAATTGTAGTAAATTGTAGTGGAGAGCTTAAAATCTGGTATACGGGCTATTTTAACAGATTCTTCAAATTCGGTTAAATAAGGGCGGTAACAATCTCTATCACCATTTACTATTGGCAGTTGAAATTCTTGAAGAAAAAAGTAAAATAAGATGGAGCAGTTTTGAGAAAGAAGGCATTGAAATTGATGTTCAGGATGCAACAAATGGATACCTATTGGACACCAAGAGCAATTAGACAGTTTTTGAAAAGCAGTCAAGTTATTGACAATTAAGCATTTAGCCACCTTAGCTCAGTGGTAGAGCAGGGCACTTGTAATGCTCAGGTCCGCGGTTCAAATCCGCGAGGTGGCTCTGACAGAAAGGGGGAAGAATACGCCAGTAATAAAGACTGATAAGATTGAAGCAGCGATAGATGAAAAAATGCTTACGGCGAAGGTCAGGAATCTGAAGACGGGAAAGGTGTGGGCTATGAGAGGTGACGGTCCCGTGGATATAGGTATCAAGGGACATTGGGGGCACTACCAGACGTTGATGTTCCGTGAGGCATTGTCCCGCAAGTGTGAAAGATTATCAGAAACCTCTGTTCAGGCGACTCTGACCAGATGTCCTTATTCGGCCAACGTATGGTCACCGCTCAGTTTTGGGTTGATGATAAAATTTACTGTTCAGAATGCTGAACTGAAGGCGGAACTTTTACCGTATCGTCAGGAGACCTGCAAGGCGTCTATTATTGACAGTTTCTATCCACGTGGATTTATGTTTCCTGAAAAGTCGTCGGGCGATTTCGTTCTGCTTTAGGCCCAGGGCTGTTTGCTGGACAAGAATTCCAAACTTGACTTGACATAGATTTGGTACTGCCGGGTTATGTGAGAGTGGGATTTGTAATGCCCTGGTGGGGACAGATTTGCAGTGACGGAAACGCTCTTGTATCTGTTTCCCATACGCCGGATGACCTTGGTTTCAGAATATACTGTGATGGATGGCAGGCCGGAGCAACTGTCCATCTCTCCTGGCAGGTGTCTCTCGGCTGGTTTAATCGCATTTTACCCCAGCGATTATAGCATAAGCCATTGATAGACAACAAGTAAAAGCAATTTTCTTC
>DYKD01000098.1 GCA_020722765.1 Brevinema andersonii
GTTTAAAAATTGGAGAAAAACCATGGGTGAATTTAAGATCAAATTCTGGGGTGTGAGAGGAAGCCATCCTGTTCCTGGCGCATCAACCATGAAAATCGGTGGCAACACGTCCTGTGTTGAAATCAATGTAAACGGGAACCTGATCATCATTGATGCGGGCACAGGCATCATAAAACTGGGTGATTCCCTGATGCAGAAATATATCAAAGACAAGCAGCCCATCACTGCAACAATCCTCTTCAGCCACATGCACCATGACCACAACCAAGGATTTCCATTCTTCAAACCTGCTTATCTAGGAACAAGCACTCTTTACTTTTTCGGACCAAAACTTTTCCAGGAAGACATAGGCGAAATACTGCGCAGAGCCATGCTTTCTCCGTTCTTCCCTGTTGAACTTAACGAACTTCATTCTGCAAAGATTATCCAGAGTATCGCTGGTTCAGAATATATCCTTTACAGGGAAAACGAACAACCCCTTGTTATCAATAAGTTCAGAGACAATATCGAAACAACTGATGATGACGTGGTCGTCCAAGTGATGAAAAGTTACGCACATCCGAGCAATGGGGTATTCTACTACAAGATAACATATGCAGGCAAAACCATGATTTATGCGTCTGACACAGAAGGTTACCTATGGGGAGACCAGAAGCTCATCGATTTTTCAAGCAAAGCAGACATCCTCATACATGATGCCCAGTACACTGCCAAACAGTATTCAGACCCTCGTACGCCAAGACAGGGGTTCGGTCACAGCACTCCTGAAATGGCCATTGATGTGGCAAAGAAAGCGGAAGTCAACCAGCTAATCCTGTTCCATCACGACCCTGACCATTCTGATGAACAGATCATGTCTATAGAACAGGCTTCTAAAAAGCTCTTCGCAAATTCATTGGCTGCCTATGAAGGTCTGGAAATCGACCTTTAAAACATAGCCGTTAGGGATTGGCCTAAATCCCGAGAATCTCATCAAGGTACTCATCATCCATACTTTGACCAACCATATCCTCATCCACAGGTTGATCCTCTTCAGCATCAACAGTAGTTTCTTTTTTATTAATAGTAGAAAAAATGGGGATAGCCCTTGATTTGTTAACACGGAATTTGTCAGTATTGATTGGTATAATCTTGTCATGAGACAACTCGTCAAAAGATTCAACTGGATCATAATCCATGACTCCTCCCTGAGTTGACAGACCTAAAAAAAAATCTTACATTCTGATTCCACGTTATGAAGTCTGGTTTCCCTTGTTCTCCTCGTCCTCTACTTGATTGGATTCAATGGAATTCTTTTACTCATCCATTTTTTCAATTGCTGGAAGCTCGATGGCAAATATACTTCCTATTCCTATGAAAGTCAAATGAAAAACCGCTTTTTTATCAGAACTCCCAGTTTAATTGGAAATTAGCTCTTGTTTTTTTCAAAAAGGCAACTCTCTTTCCCTTCTTTTTACTCCAGCGGGTCATGACCCACTGGAGGTGAGATCAGAGAAGCGGATAGGAACATGAAAATGATGTCGTTTATCAAATTGCAACTGACGTTGGGACATTATCAAAAAATGGAATCATTAAAGTTCCACTATTCTTCCAGTCCTTTTAAGTATGCATCAATACCTTTGGCGGCTTTCCTGCCAGCTCCCATGGCTGCTATGACTGTAGCTGAACCTGTCGTGATATCTCCACCTGCAAAAACTCCTGGTATAGACGTAGCTGCAGTGTTCTCATCAACAGAAATGCTACCCCACTTTGTCAAATCCAGACCTGGCACATCGGATGTGAGCAACTTGTTCGCTTTGGTTCCTAATGCAGGAATCACAATCTGTGTTTCAATGATAAATTCAGAACCTTTTACAGGAACAGGCTTCCTTCTGCCAGAAGCATCAGGCTCTCCCAATTCCATTTTCACACACTTGATCGCTTTTACCCAGCCATTTTCATCACCAATTATCTCAATGGGGTTTGTGAGAAGGTCAAAAATAATCCCTTCTTCCTTTGCCCTGTGAATTTCCTCTTTTCGTGCAGGCATCTCATCTTCTGAACGCCTGTAAACAACATGGACTTCCTCAACACCTTTCATTCTTCTTGACCAGCGGGCAGAATCCATGGCCACATTACCAGCACCTACAACAACGATCTTCTTGCCCAATGTAATAGGCGTATCATATTCCGGAAACCTGTATGCTTTCATCGCATTGATGCGTGTAAGAAACTCGTTCGCAGAATAGACACCTTTCAGTTCTTCTCCTGGAATATTGAGGAATATGGGCGTTCCAGCACCCACTGCTATGAAAATCGCCTTGAATCCCTGTGCTTTCAAATCATCAAGAGTATATGATTTTCCTACAACCACATTCAATTCAAACTTGACTCCAAGTTTCTTGAGATAATCAACTTCCCTCTGTACGATTGTTTTTGGCAGACGGAATTCCGGGATTCCATAGATAAGAACACCACCAGCAATATGCATGGCCTCATAAACAACAGGTTCATAACCCATTTTTGCAAGGTCTCCTGCCACGGTCAATCCGGCAGGACCGGCTCCGGCAATAGCCACACGAATCGGCTTCCCGCTTTTATCCAACCTTTTTTTTATGGCAGGAATTTCAGGTTCCATATTCCTGGCTTCCCAATCAGCTACAAAACGTTCCAATCCGCCAATGTTGATCGGATTTCCCGTCTTCAACATGACACACTGTCCTTCACACTGCTCTTCCTGCGGGCAGACCCTGCCACACACAGCAGGAAGGCTGCTGTCATTTTTTATGGTGGAAATGGCCCCTTTGAAATCTCTTACTGAAATCTGACGTATGAATTCTTTCACATTGATATTGACAGGACACCCAGAGACACACTTGGGATTGTTACACTGCAGACAGCGACTTGATTCTTCCACAGCCTCCTCTTCACTATATCCGAAAGGTACTTCATTGAAATTCCTGATGCGAACCTGCGCTTCCTGTTCTTTCATCACAATGCGAGACCGTTTCCCTTTAGGGAGTTTTTTTTCTTCAGACATGGGAAGCCTCCTTGATTCCTTTTTCAAGATTGCAGATGTGATCCATGGAATTTTTCTCCTGATCCTTATATGCGGAAATCCTACTCATTAACATCGGAAAATCGACCTTGTGACCGTCAAAATCCGGTCCATCCACACAGGAGAACTTGGTCTCTCCACCGACAGTCACCCTGCATCCACCACACATGCCAGTCGCATCCACCATGATGGCATTGAGACTCACAATGGTCTTGAGGTCATATTTTTTTGTAAGGTCAGAGACAGCTTTCATCATCACGACAGGACCAACAGCTACGACCAGATCTATCTTTTCCCCTGAATCAATGATTCCTTGAAGGACGTCTGTCACAAATCCTTTCTGCCCCATGGAACCGTCATTTGTAGCAATGACCACTTTATCTGAAACAGTGGCCATTTCATCAGCAAGAATCACAAGATCCTTTGTCCTGTAACCGATTATGGAAGTGACCTTGTTTCCTGCTTTTCTGAGTTCTCTAGCAATGGGAAATATGGCAGGAGTGCCCACACCACCACCAATAATCACAGTGTTCCCGTAATGATCAACATGAAAATGCTTGCCAAAAGGTCCTGCAATAGCATAAAGCGAATCTCCTGCTTTCAACTTACCCAGTTTGATTGTAGAAGCTCCGATTTCCTGGAAGATGATATAAACAACTCCCGTTTCACGGTTCCAATCGTAAATGGTCAAAGGGACTCGTTCCCCTTTCTCATCGACAATGACAACAATGAAGTTCCCCGCTTTTGCGTTATGCGTGATGTGGGGAGCCTCTACACCAAAAAGCTTGATGTCTTTGGAAAGACTTTTCGCCTCTGTGATCTTATACATGTTTCACCTTCTTGATAAGATTCAAGTCATGATGTGCCTTCAGCCTGTTCAGCCTGAGCACTAGTCTGCAAATCAGATGTAATAAATCAGATTTTTTTGGATTTGTCAAAAAATTGAAAGGGGGATATCTGCCTTTTTTATTCGTATCTCAGAGCATCAATAGGATTAAGTTCTGCGGCCTTCCGAGCAGGCAACATTCCAAAAATCAACCCAACACATATAGAAAAAACCAGTGCAATGATGATTGAAACAGGCGATATTCTTGTTGTCCAATGGGCAATCCATGATAACAGCAGGGAAGCTCCTGCTCCAAGAAAAACTCCTGTCAGTCCTCCCAAGAATGTCATAAGCACAGATTCAACCAAAAACTGGCCAAGGATATCACGTTTGCGACCACCAATGGCTTTACGTAATCCGATTTCTCTTGTTCGCTCTGTAACAGAAACAAGCATAATGTTCATGATTCCAATCCCACCGACTAAGAGAGAGATCGCAGCTATGAACCCAAGCAGTTTTGTCATGGCTCCAGTGGTCTCCTGCAAGCTCTTCTGTATGTCAGCCATGTTCCTGATCTGGAATCCTGCAGTAGCAGCGGATTTCTTGCCATATTCCTTCATCAAAGCATTCATCACTTCAATCTCTACATCTGTCATTTTCTCAAAACTCGCTACTTGGATATCTATGGAATCAATATTCTGCTTTCCCAAAAGCCTATACATGCCTGTTGTCAATGGGATGACAGCCACATCATCCTGATCCCTGAAACCACCTGCTCCTTTCACAGGAAGGATTCCGATGACCTCAAAAACAATCCTATTGATCCTCACTGTCTGGCCTACAGGATCCTCATCTCCAAAAAGGGATGTCACAACAGTATTGCCAAGAACGACAACCTTGGCGCGTGAACGTAGCTCTTCCTCTGTAAAAAACCGGCCTTTCTCAGGAATAGCTGTCTTGATGACTTGATATTCGACACTTGTCCCTTGAACCTGAGTATTCCAATTCTTGCCGTTTCCAACAATCTGCGCTCTGCCATTGACATTACCAGAAACATTGATAACATCCTTAATCTTGCGCAATACATCCAGATCCCTGATCTTGAACCGTGTAACTGAGCCTGATTGTAACGAAACACCACCAGAGCGCTGGGCTCCAGGCATGACTGTTAAAAGATTTGATCCTAGTGAAGAAAGGCTTTTCTTGATGGATTCCTTTGCGCCTTCACCAAGCGCCAACATGGCAATGACAGCACCTACTCCTATCATGATACCAAGCATAGATAAAATTGAACGCAATTTATTTCCTGTCATAGAATCAAATGCCTGTTTTATGAATTCTCCAAACTCCATCTTATTGATTGTAGCAGCTTGTTTACCCTCAACAGAAACAGCATTATGCAAATCACGTGAAGAAAGTATCTCCTTTTTCTTCCTCTCATCCATTACGACAACACCATCTTTTATCCTTACTATGCGTCTTGCATATTCTGCAACCTCTTCTTCATGAGTGACCATGATGATGGTCCGCCCCTGTTGGTTCAAAGCAACAAGGAGATCCATGATTTCATCCTGTGTCTTGGAATCAAGGTTACCTGTTGGTTCATCTGCCATGATGATATCAGGTTCATTGACCAAAGCCCTGGCAATCGCAACCCTCTGACGCTCACCTCCGGAAAGTTCATTCGGGCGGTTACCAGCCTTGCCTTTCAAGCCTACACTTTCCAAAAGCGATAGTATCTTTTCTTTTTCAACAGGAGTTCCGGTATAAATCAGTGGGAGAGCCACATTTTTAAAAACTGTTGTTCTTGGAAGAAGATGGAACTGTTGAAAAACAAACCCGACTTTCCGCCTCCGCCATTCAGCATACTCATCCTCATTCAAACCTGATGTTTCCACACCATCCAACTTGTAAGAACCTTTATCTGGAGCATCAAGAAATCCTAATAGATGCATCAAAGTGGATTTTCCAGAACCTGATGGTCCCATGATTGCCACAAACTCACCTTTCTTGATTGCTAATGAAACACCTTTTAGTGCTTGAAACTCGACTGTTCCTGTCCTGTATGTCTTTGTGAGCGACTTCACTTCTATCATGGTTATCCACCTGAGGGAGGAGGTGGCGGAGATGATCTTTGTCTTCCTCGCGGTCTTTGCGGCATGAATGGATTTGTTGTCTCTTTTCTCTTGCTTTTTTTTGTCAGCTTCCGTTCAAAAATCATGACCGTATCATTTGTTGACAGTCCTGAAATAATTTCCACATCAGAACCTATAACTGGTCCCAACTTGACAGGACGAAAATCCGGTCTCTCTCCCTCTGCAATCTTTATCATCACTGCAGTCCCCCGTTCTCCTCTCTTGACAGCCTTGTTTGGAATTGTCATCACATTGTCCCTGCTGCTTACAATGATTTCTATGCTCGAACTCATTCCTGAACGGACAAAGCCAGGAACGTTTTCAGGGATTATTTCAGCTTTATACATTGTTACATTGTTGACAGTCGTAGATTCATAGGATATATGTCCTACGCTTCCCTTGATCTGGATATCAGGATATGCGTCCAATGTTATGACAGCAGGCATCCCACTATGTATCTGTCCGATATCTGTCTCATCAATCAAAGCCTGTGCAATAAGCCTGTCCGAAATCACGATCGCAGTATCAGCAGCGGAAATCGTCTGACCAGGTTCGATATTCCTTACAATCACAGTTCCATTCATAGGTGAAACAATCAAGATAGGCTTATAAACTGTTTCCCAATATCTCAGGTTAGAAGATCCCTGCGCCCGTGCCGTATCAAGGATTGCAGCACGCTCACCAGAACTCATCTGAGCGATAGTTTGTCCTGAACGTACATAATCACCCTCGCTCACATAGACTTTTTCCACACGGCCACCCAGCGGAGGTTTCACTTCCAGCCTGTTCTTAGGTATGACAGTCCCTGAAACCGAAACAGTTACACGCACATCCTTCACAGAAGGCTTAACAAACACGATTTCGTCAACACTCTTTTTCGAACATCCTGATAAGATTCCTACAACAATCAGGATACCAATGATGCTATTCGTCTTCAAGAGTCTCTCCTTTGGCCGCATTCCAGGCAGCCTCAGCCTTCATGATCTGAAATTTTATTTCAAGAAGGCTTTTCTGATTATTCACAAGACTGTCATGTATTGCAGTCCAAGTATCAAAAGTTATCAGGCCTGTTGAATACTGCACATCAGCAATACGCGACCGTTCCTGTGCAGCATCCAACACTACCTTTCTGATTTCATAGTTTGCTAATGTATCCCTATAGTTATACCATGCTGATTTTATATCATACTGAAGTTTCCTTTGTAGTTCTGCTTCCTTCAACCTTGCTATTTCCAAGGATGCTTTGGTTGACTTGATACGTGAAATCGCTTTTCCCCCTTCAAGAAGGGGAATTCCCACATTGACGCCAAATGACAAACGGCCTTGGCTTGAGCTTCCCTCAGAACCTGATAATCCAACACCACCACTCAAGGAAACCTGGGGGAGAAGCTGGCCATACGAAGATTTGAGGGACTGTTCTGCCATTCTCGTCTGCAACTTCTGATACCTATAAGACAATGACTGTGTTGCCATCTCAACAAAGGAAGGAATTTCCTCTGATGAAAGCAAGGTTGAAACGTCTTCTTCATCTATCAAAAAACTATCGCTTTCCACACCAACAACCAAGGACAATGCCTCCTTGGTTGTTTCCACATTACGGTTGGCAACATTAAATTCCTGACGTGAATTCAACATTTCAGCTTCTGAGGATTTTACAGCCCCTTGGTTTTCCCGTCCCGCCTCATACTTGAATTTCACAGTCCGATACTGGTCTTCCCTTATTTTCAAAATCATTTCAGTAAGAAGGACATTCTGTTTTGCCTTGAGATGGTCAGCCCAGGCATTGCGCAATTCCTGCAGCACAGAGGAAGAAACCATCCTGTAATTGATGAGAACAGCTTCCCGCTCCATAGCGCTTCTCCTGATCCCTGCAACTGAAGATAAACCATCAAAAACAAGCTGCCGACCGCTCAGTCCCAATGATGTGCCACTTGATGCAGGCGAACTCCCAGATTTGGAAAAGTCATAACCAGCACTTGCAGAAAACTGGGGAAAATATGAGGCCCAAGCAGAAAAACTCTCAGCGTCAGCTTGAATGATCGATTTCCTGGCTTGCTGGAGTTTAAGATTGTTGGAAAGCGTTATATGCACACAGTCCGTCCAATGTAAAGATAGACCTTGTCCCAAACTAGGTTGCATTAACTGATATGACTTTTGCGGTTATAT
>DYKD01000023.1 GCA_020722765.1 Brevinema andersonii
AAATTGGATTGACAATAGAAGTTCAAAAGAAATGATTAAAGACATATATTCAACCAGATCAATCGGTAGAGATATTGAATTATGATTCTACTTGATACGGATGTATGTATTGAAATAATTCGTGGAAATAAAAATGTATTTGCTAAAAGAGTGCAAGAAAATGATACAGTTGGAATTTCATTTTTAACTGTCGCAGAATTATATTATGGTGCGTATAGGTCTAAAAATTGTGAACATAATATCAATCAGGTAGAAAAATTTTTACTAACTATTAAAATTATTGAAAGTGAATTGATTATCATGCAAAAATTTGGTGAATTAAAAGCTAAATTAAAACAAGATGATTTATTGCTACCAGATGCAGATATTTTTATAGCGGCAACAGCAATTATAAAAGCCAAAAAACTTATAACGGGAAATATTGATCATTATAAACGTTTTAATCAATTAGAAATTGAAAATTGGATTAGATAGCGGCCAAACACATCACTTAACAGCGGCTATGCGACACGGCTTTGTTGGATAAAATGCGGTTAGAACGCCGTTCAATGCTTTTGTCCAGCTGATCCGTCACAACCTTTGCAATTTGCTTTCTTGAAATGAAGAAGGAATTTTCAAGCAAAGGTTGCGCCGGGCTGGCCAAAAGCACTGCGCATGAGCCACGAACGTTAGGCGAAACAAATGACCAAATAGATAAGAATAATACACTTGACAAATCGCTTTATTAATAGTATTATTTATAGTACTATTAATTTGGAGGTTTTTTGTGATTAATACAATTACCGCAAATGCGTTAAAAACAAAAGGTGTAAATGCTATTGATGAAGCAACCCATGATGGAAATGAAGCTTTTATTTCTATCCGTGGTAAAAATAAATTTGTTGTTTTACCCATTGATCAATATAATCATTTACGAGAATGCGAACTTGAAGCTGCCCTTTTTGAAGCTCGAAACGATATTAAAAACAAAAAATATTTTTCAGAATCAGTTGATGCCCACATAAAGCGAATTAAAAATGTATAAAATATTATATACACATAGTTATAACAAAAAAGCTTCAAAGTTTATAAAAAAACATCCAGAATTAATTGGTCAATATGAAAAAACATTAAAATTAATTGAAATTAATCCAAAACATCCATCTTTACGTTTTCATAAATTAAAAGGTAAATTATCAGACTTATATTCAATTTCAATTAATATTTCATATAGAATAACATTAGATTTCATAATTGAAAAAAATACTATTATTCCAATTGATGTTGGCCCACACGATGAAGTTTATTGATAATTTGGCCATTTGCTTCGCCTAACAAGCGCTACCCGGTTCGCTCGAAGACTCGATTTCCCAAACCCGGCTATGTCACCACCAGGAGACCAAAGCTTCGCAAGCCCGTATCCGTTATGCGTAATTGCGCAGCAAAATCAAGAAAGATATGAATCTATTTGATATTAAAAAAGTTCATTCTAACGAGGAAAATCGGACCTATTACAGGTTTAGAAAGAATAAATATCGAGCCATCTTTTATATAGAGAATCAAGACTTTTATGTTGTAAAAATCGCAAAACGCGAGGAGGTTTACAAACAATGGCAGTAACATCAATTAGATTCACTGGACAAGAAGAAAAAATATTAAATATTCTCACTGATTATTATCACGAGGACCGATCCAAAATTTTAAAACAATCATTGATTGAATATTATGAAAACTTACTTGATCGAAAAGAAATTGAGGATTTTGAAAAAAAGAAAAAGACGTCGCGATACTCCGTCTAACAAGCGCAAGCTGGCTCACTCAAACAGGCTTTTACTGCCTTTATAAAATGAACGCTCATTTCTATAAAGCCAGTTTTCGTTCGACCCAAATTTTGCTTGCTGGTCTTCTTGATATTTTGATAAGCGACAACATCGGATTTCGCTCTTGTCACGATGTGTGCTTGTTCATGTGATTCCATAGCTTTTAAAAATACCGGACCGACCGCAAAAAAGGCGTCTAAGACAACATACGCCTTGATTGAGAAAAGATTTGTAATCTCAAGGGCTTTGGATATCGGCCGTACGGCCATGCTTTCCTGTGAGTCTGAAGGATGAAATTCTATCATTAAAGGCAGTAAAACGTGCCTTTTAAGGGTCTGGCATAATAGTCCAAGACAGGTTCCTCTATGTCCTCGAAAATAGGATGGCTTGCTGGCAGTCTCGGAGTTTTGACGTATTGTTCTGACTCCTGGCATTTTGCGTGCATCTTTCACGCTATTGGTATGATCCCCAAGAATGACATGTCTGCCATTGGCTGTTAATGCTGACTTGGAATCCAATACCTGCCGTTGCCACAATGTAAGCAGGTACGTCACAGTAAAGGCTGTAGAATGGAAGAAATGGAAATTAGAGAAATACGCGTTTGGCGGAAGCGAAAGGGTACGCATGAGAGAAGAGACACCATAGTGGTCAGTTCTTGATATGAAGCCTATGATGATGACGATGAACCAGACAAACGAGGCATTTCGGCTAAATGCCGGACGGAATGACATGAGAACAGAAGACAAATAACGCATTTTTTCCTCCAGGACTTGATTTTTGTCCAAAAAACAGTATATTACTATGCCTTAAGGCATATCTATAGAATATAGCAGGAGGTTTGTGAATGACCAAGAAATCGATGAAAAAAATGGATGAGAAACTGGAGAAACTGGTCGGGGAACTGGCCCAGTGCGGTCCGGCAACCCGGGGAAGCATAGTACTGATTGGGATGAAAACCAAACAGTACTATCTTTCCGTGAAGATCAAGGAAAAAACAAAGCTGATTTTTTTAGGGAAGAAGCGGGTGGAACAGGCCAAGATCTATCTGAAGAACTACAAGAAGATTCTTGACATCATTGAAAAAATGACTTATCTTGTCATTGAAAGGTTACGGAAGGCTGACTCTGAATGACAGATTTTAGCCTGAAAAACTTTTGACTGTCGAGTATAAAGTAATCACTGCTATATACTTTTTAGCACCCTTGATGACACCGTATGTACCTTCCCATGATTCCCCTTCAACTCACCCTGATGCAGCATCCAATAGACGGATATACACACCTATGCCAAAAGGTCCTTTGCCGATATTTTCAATGAATTTCTGGATTCTTTGAACAGTCTCTTCTGGAATATCCTGCCATCAATAAATCCGGGCAGAGATTCTTTTCCTGATCGTATTAAGGATTGTCATGCAAGTTCCTATTCCCTACGCAACAAGTCCCTGGCTGCCTTTGCTTCATCAACACGACGGACACTTGCACTTACAGGCGCCTGATGCAGGAGATCCGGTTCTTTTTCTATCTCTTGGACAATTTTCTTCAGATCTTCAATAAATGCATCCAGTGTTTCCAGGCTTTCAGTTTCTGTAGGTTCAAACATCATCGCTTCTTTCACAATGAGAGGAAAATAAATCGTTGGCGGATGATATCCATAATCTATGAGCCTCTTTGCAATATCCAAAGTATGGACATCCTTGGCACCGAATTTCTCACCTGAAGAGACAAACTCATGCAGACAATATTCCGGAAAAGGAACAGGAATGAACTCCTTTATTTTTTTCAACATGTAATTGGCATTGAGTACTGCCACCTGCGATGAACGTTTCAGTCCTTCAGCTCCCAGGATAAGCACATACGCATAAGCGCGCACAACAACACCGAAATTGCCATAAAAAGTCCTGACTTTGCCTATGCTCTTGGAAGGCTTCACAAACTTGAATGCATCACCTGTTTTCTGCACAACAGGATATGGAAGATAATCCTTAAGGAACGCTTTCACAGCAACAGGACCTGATCCTGGGCCACCACCACCATGTGGTGTTGAAAATGTCTTATGAAGATTGAACTGCATCACATCGAAATTCATATCTCCAGGACGTGCGATCCCCATGAGCGCATTGAAATTGGCTCCATCGTAATAAAGCAAGGCTCCACACTTATGAACAATTTCAGCGATTTTCAGGATATCCTTTTCAAAAAGTCCGAGAGTATTGGGATTTGTCAGCATGAAGGCAGCAGTCGTACTGTCACATTCCTTTTCGAGGGCTTCCAGATCAACAAGGCCGTTCTTACGGGATTTGATAGTCTTAACAGTCATTCCTGCCATGGCGGCTGTTGCAGGGTTTGTTCCATGTGAAGAGTCAGGCACAACAACTTTGAGCCGCTGTTTCTCTCCCCTGCTGATATGATAAGCCCTGATGATATTCATGCCTGTAAACTCACCATGAGCACCTGCTGCAGGCTGGAAAGTGACTGCATCAAAACCAGAAAGCTCTGCCAGCATCTTTTCAAAATCATAAAGCATTTCCATAAGACCTTGCACTCGCGTCTCATGCAGGAGAGGATGCATAGAAACAACTGAGGGATGGTTTGCCATTGACTCATTTATGCGTGGATTATATTTCATTGTACACGAACCAAGAGGATAGAATCCCACATCAACACCAAAATTCTTCCGTGAAAGATTCGTATAGTGGCGGACGACATCATTCTCTGCCATCTTGGGAAGCACAGGTCCCTTTTCAGCGAACATTTCTGGAGGAATGGATGAAGCCCCCCCCGCATGTAACTCCTTCCGGTGAATATAGGACGTGGACTGGGAATCATAATCAAAAACCGTCTTCATATATCTGGACATCTTATGCACCTGCCTTTTTCAGCAGTCTGACAACACGTTCAATCTGGTCAACAGAATTCTTCTCAGTCACAGCCATTAAGAGCCCACCCACATGCCCTTCAAGTTTCACACCAGGAAAGATATCCTGCTTTTCAAGTTCATCCAGCAACTTATCCCTCTGCGCATCACTGCCAAGAGTGACTGCAAACTCATTGAAAAACGGGGATTTGAACAAGGGTGAAGCAGCACCAGAAGAGATCAAAGCATCAAACAGCTGGTGAGCGCGGTTATAGGAAAGTGTGGCCACATCCTTGAGCCCTTGACTTCCCATCAAGGAAAGATATATGGCAGCCCGCAATGCAGCCAAAGCCTGGTTTGAACAGATATTGGAACTTGCCCGTTCCCGTTTGATATGCTGTTCACGTGCCTGCAGTGTGAGTACATAAGATTCCTTGCCTTCAGTATCAACAGTCTTTCCTACGATTCTTCCTGCAAGATTATGGATATATTTTTTTCTTGTGCCTATGAAACCAAGATAAGGACCGCCAAAACTGAGAGGAATTCCCAATGGCTGACCGTCTCCAACCACGATATCAGCTCCACACGCACCTGGAGTCTTCAACAGTCCCGAAGCAATGGGATACCAGAGCGAGACCAACAAAGCGCCTGCAGCATGAGTGAGGTCAGCCACTTGTTTCAGGTCTTCAACACAACCAAAATAATTCGGTTGTTGGACAATGACTGCCGCTACCTTGTCATCCAGCTTCGCTTTGAGGTCAGAAACATCAACAACGCCTTCTTTGATGTTGACCGGCTTGAAATTCATCCTGCCTGAAATATTGTATGTTTTCAGAATTTCCAGATATTGCGGATTGATATTTCCAGGAACAAGAAAAACATTCTTGCCCTGGATATTGAAAGCCATCTTGGCAGCTTCAGCAAGTGCTGTTCCAGCATCGTAGAGGGACGCATTTGAAACTTCTGTTCCTGTCACTGAAGCTATCAGCTCCTGGAATTCCCAGATAGACTGGAGCAATCCTTGGCTCATCTCTGCCTGATACGGCGTGTATGCAGTGAGAAACTCACCGCGTGATATAATCGAATCTATCACATCAGGGATAAAATGGTCATAAGCGCCCGCACCAAGGAAACTGACAATATTTCCGACATGCGCCTTGTTCTTTGCGAACAAGACAGAAAACTTCTGACGCACTTCCATTTCAGTACAACCCTGAGGAACCGCGATATCTTTTTTCAACTTGACAGCATCTGGCAATTCAGAAAAAAGCCCGTCAAGAGAATCCTTGCCTATGTCCGCAAGGATTTTTTTTATCTGTGAAGGAGAGTGTGATATGAAATCCATGATCAGGACTCTTCTGTTATGAAGCTCTTATAGGCATCCGCAGGGAGGACTTTTTCCAGTTCTTTGGGTTCTGAAAATTTCACTTTGATCATCCATGCCTGGTCATAAGGGGAAGAATTGACAATCTCTGGTTTTTTGACAAGAGCCTCGTTCACAGCAATGACGTCACCAGAAACAGGACTGATGAGTTCTGAGACTGATTTTACAGATTCTATTGAACCAAATTCCTTGTCAGCTTCAACTTTTTTTCCAGTTGCTGGAAGTTCAATAAAGACGACATCTCCAAGCTGATCCTGGGCATAGTCTGTAATACCAATGACAGCAACATCACCTTCCAATTTCAGCCATTCATGGGTCTTCGAATATTTCAATTCTGCGGGAACGTTCATAAGGGACTCCTTGGATTGATTTTTCCAGATAAATAGTACTATTAATATATAGAGTTCTTATGAAAAGTCAAAGATATATAGTTTCAAGAGAAAGCCTGATTTACAGCAATGTAAAACTCAAAAATTTTCAAACAGATCAAAGAAAGAGAGAAACACCAATATTAGCACTATTCAGTCAATTTTTTCAAAATCAGTTCGACTGGAATATTTATAATTTCCTTGACGTGTTTGTGTGGAGTCGTGAGTTGGTCAAAAAATATCTTGACGAGTCCCTTGCTGTAGGATTCATAGTCTGGGATGATGGTTGTAATCCTCATAATTCACCCAGCTAAATAAAATCAGCCCGTCATAATGTTTTAAGGCAAGTTCATGGAATAGGTGGTCTGTCAAATTGATATCCTCTCCTATTATGAATACGGATGAGTATCCTTTTTTTTCGCAATCTAAGACATAAATTCACTTATATAACATATTTAAAAAAAACAATATTGCAAATACTATTCATCTTTTTATCATTTTATGGATTATCTGAAAAAAGATATATATTTTATCCATCAACCAAATAAAGGATTCCACTATGCTCGAAAGAAATGCTCTTCAAAACAAGATATTCTTTTCCCTTTCTCCAACAGAAACGCTCTCACTTCTTGAATCCTCTGCAGCAGGACTCAGTTCTGCTGAGGCTGGTAGAAGGAGAGCTCATTTCGGTCCAAACACCATAACCCCCAAAAAAGGCACTCCCCCCATCATCATGTTCCTCTTACAGTTCAACCAACCTCTCATCTATATCCTTTTGGTTGCTGGCATCATCACTGCCTTGCTCCAGGAATGGGTCGATTCAAGTGTCATTTTCGGAGTTGTCCTCATTAATGCAATCATTGGGTTTGTCCAGGAATACAAGGCCATACAAGCTATTGACGCTCTAGCAAAAGCAGCGTCAAGCGATGCAACTGTCATCAGGGATGGGAAAAAACAGAGGATCCCAACACCAGAACTGACTATCGGTGATATTGTGATGCTGCAATCCGGAGACAAGATTCCTGCTGATCTTCGTCTTATACACGTCAAAGAACTTCAGGTCGATGAGTCCGCACTCACTGGCGAATCAGTTCCTGTTTCAAAAAATACGGAAGTGTTAAAAACTGATACTGTACTTGCTGACAGGAAAAATTCCGCTTTCGCTTCCATGCTCGTCACTTATGGAACAGCCACAGGGGTAGTGACAGCCATAGGCGATGATACGGAAATCGGAAAAATCAACCAGATGATCGCTTCAGCGGATGTCCTTGTAACACCTCTGACGAAAAACATCGGAAAGTTCAGCCAAGTGATGCTTTATGTCATCCTTGTCTTAGCGGCTGTTACATTCGTGATTGGCATGATCCGTGGTGAAAAAGCGCTCGATATGTTCCTGGCAGCTGTGGCTCTTTCTGTGGGAGCCATTCCTGAAGGTCTTCCTGCAGCACTCACGATTACATTGGCAATCGGTGTTTCGAAAATGGCCAAACGCAACGCCATCATCCGCAAGCTACCAGCAGTGGAAACCTTGGGGAGCACATCTGTCATCTGTTCGGACAAGACAGGAACACTCACACAGAACCAGATGACAGTCCAGGAAATTTTTTCCGGAGATGTCAAGATGGAAGTCACAGGTGTCGGGTACGCACCCTCTGGAGAATTCATACTGAATGGAAGCGTGATTGATCCGCATAAGAATGCGGCGTTGCAGGAATGCCTCATAGCAGGAATCCTCTGCAATGATACAAATATTGTCCATCATGAGAATCATTGGAAAGTGGAAGGTGATCCGACAGAAGCCTGTCTCATCACATCAGCGGAAAAAGCAGGATTCAAACGCAACGAACTTTCCCACAGGCTTCCTAGAATCGATACTGTCCCTTTTGAATCACAGCATCAGTACATGGCGACCTTGCATGATGATACTGGGAACAAAACAAAGAAAGCATATCTGAAAGGATCCATAGAAAGTGTCCTTGTCCACTGTGTTGATTCTTTGAATGCGGACGGAAGCAAAACCTCATTCCATTCAGACGAAATCCATGACATAGCAGCTTCTATGGCCAAACAAGGGCTACGTATTCTTGCTTTCGCATCAAAAAACATGCCTTCAGAAATGACTGACCTCACTCACAAGGATATTATTAAAGGATGGACATTCCTAGGATTGCAAGCCATGATCGATCCTGCAAGACCTGAAGTCATTACAGCCATCAAAGCCTGCCAATCAGCAGGAATCAGAGTCAAGATGATAACAGGAGACCACGAAATCACAGCACTCGCCATTGCCAAAAACATAGGAATTGTGAATGAAACCAACAAACCAGATTCTGAACTTGTGCTTAATGGCAAAAAAATCTCAGCCCTTTCAGATTCAGAACTGGAACCCTTGTCAGAACAAATCTCTGTGTTTGCACGGGTAGCACCAGAGGACAAGTTGCGTCTTGTAAAAGCATTACAAAAAAAAGGCGATTCAGTGGCTATGACCGGAGATGGAGTGAATGATGCGCCTTCCTTGAAACAGGCGAATATCGGTATTGCCATGGGAATCACAGGAACAGATGTTGCCAAAGAAACAGCAGACATGATCCTTACAGACGATAATTTTGCTACCATTGAAGCGGCTGTTGAAGAAGGTCGTGGTGTTTATGACAATCTCATCAAGTTCATCACATGGACTCTTCCCACAAATTTTGGAGAAGGTGTTCTGATTCTCGCGGCCATTGTTGCAGGATTGACACTTCCCATACTTCCTGTCCAGATCTTATGGATCAATATGACAACAGCTGTTTTTCTCGGTCTGATGCTCGCCTTCGAGCCTAAAGAACCCCATATCATGGAACGTTCCCCGCGAAAATCAAATGAACCAGTCTTGTCCGGTTTTGTGATCACACAGATTGTACTTGTTGGTTTTCTTCTTTGCGTAGCCTCATTCGGCTTTTTTGACTGGGCTATCAGATCAGGAAGAAGCGCTGAAGTGGCACGTACGATCGCTGTCAACATTTTTGTAATGGGCGAACTCTTCTATCTTTTCAATTGCCGTTCACTCCGCTTACCTCTCGTCAATCTTAATTTCTTCAGCAACATTCCGCTCATAGCCGGAGTCCTGTTTACTCTCTTCCTGCAGATTGTATTCACTTATATCCCCTTCATGAATACAGCTTTCAAGAGCCAACCTTTGGGTCTCTTTGACTGGGTCTACATAACCGGTGTAGGACTTGCCATCTTCATCATCATCGAGATTGAGAAAGCTGTGATTGATGTCATAGAAAGGAAAAAGAGAAAAACTTTCAAAACCGCCTGATGATGAATCGCTTTAACCCAACTTCACCCGAAAAAAGTCAAATTCCAACCAATAAAGTTACACTTTTTAGCCTCTTGTAACCTGTTCCATAGCTATTAATGAATTGAAAACTGATTATGTATCTTTGGAAGAGGTTGCCTTCAATCCCTTTGATCTAATGATAGTTCTAATCGATGATAAAACAAGCCTAAATGCTAAGATTCCCTTTTGACTTTCATATATCTTTTTGGTATCTTCGATATGCCTTAGAAACATTTTGACCTATTTTAGGAGGCTCCATGTCCATCCTTTCAGACCGCGAAATCAAGAGACTTTCAGTTGAACAGAAGATGATTGAACCATTCATAGACAAGCAGATACGTGACAACTGCATCTCCTATGGTCTCTCCTCCTACGGATATGACTTCAGGATTTCAGATGAGTTCCATGTATTCCATGAAGAGAAGATTGTTGATCCCAAAAATGTGAAGATGGATAACTTCAAAGTTGTTAAGGAAACCGTGCATCTCCTCAAGCCTGGACATACTGTCCTTGCCAAGACAGTTGAATATTTCCGTATTCCCCGAGACATACTGACCATCTGCTTTGGAAAATCAACTTATGCCCGCTGCGGGATCCTCATCAATGTCACACCGTTCGAACCCGAATGGGAAGGCTTTGCCACAATTTCCATAACCAATACGTCCCATGTTCCAGTCAAAATCTATGCGAATGAAGGGATAGCGCAACTCATATTTATGAAGGCAGATGATATCTGCGAAACTTCGTACAAGGACAAGAAGGGGAAATACCAGGCACAGCAGTCTGTCACTTACGCGAAGGTGTGATTCGTCAAAGTCTAAATAATCGTTTTAATGCCATAATCCGAAAACCTAACATCTCCCGTAACAACAGTAGCATCTACATCAATGGCTGACGCTATGATGAATCTATCTGCGGGATCCTTATGATGCCAAGGTAAATCATTGGCACTACACATAACAGTAAGAGTCAAGGGATATAAAGTAAGATTGTAAAAACTCATTACAGATTCAAACCATCGCAGCCCTTACGGTGTACAGAAGGAGTGCGGCAAATGAGTAATTGTAAAAACTCATTACAGATTCAAACCATCGCAGAGGTTCTTCAGGCAGTTTCAATTCCTTATGTGCAACCTTTAAACTTATTTCCCATGCAGATATAGGAGAAACATACACAACAGAAGCTGTCTGTATTATATCCAAAGCCTGTTTTGATAATTCCTTCTTGTCTCCAGCCAACCAGATTATAGCACAGGTGTCAAGCAATAATTTCTTTTCAAACATTCTCCCATTCCTTTTCAGTAGGTTGCAACAGATCCCCTTTAATGACAAGAGGCTTTAGTTTGGGATTATTCCGCAATCTTGAACCCTTAGGCACAGAAATCATTTCAACAACAGGTTTGCCATGCTTCTGTATTAATACAGGTTCTCCATTACGTTCTATTCCAGAAATCAGATTTGAAAGACGGTTTTTTGCTTCATGCAAATCAACTATTATCATGTTTTTCTCCATCAGTCAATCTGGTCAAATATAACCAGATTGACCAAAAAAGTCAAGACCCTTTATATGAACAGGTTCACATTCGACTGTTCTGCGGCTTCAAGATAGGCAGCCACTCCTCCCACCTTGATACCGTCAATCAGCTCCTCGCGTTTGATGCCCATCACATCCATGGACATCTGGCACGCAATGATTTCCACGCCACTCTTCAGCGCGCTTTCCATCAGCCTCTCCAAAGTATCAATCTTTTTCTTTTTCATGATCATATTCATCATACGTGGTCCCAAGCCACCCATATTCATCTTGGAAAGCTTAAGATGATCCATATCCTTTGGCATCATGAATCCGAACATTTTTGAGATGAGTTCTTTCTTCACTTTTGGTGGATGCTTTTTCTTGAGTATGTTCAATCCCCAAAAGGTAAAGAACATCGTCATCTTACGCCCCATGGCACGAGCGCCATTGGCAATGACAAATGCAGCCAAGACCTTGTCAAAATCATCATTAAAAACGATGATCGTCTTCTCGTTCTTATTGATAGAACTGCCAGCCCCACCCTGCGAAGAACCTGTCTCATTTTTCCTGATGATGGCTTCCACTTTTCCATGTTCTTCTGCCAGCTTGAGCAGGGTGTGTCCTGTCATGTTACACCATGATTTCACATCACGGGCAAACCCAGGGTCTGATGCCAGAACCCTGATGTTGTTTCCAACACCAAGCTTGTCAATCCCTTCTTTCAACTTGATGACAGGACCAGGACATTGCATTCCACATGCGTCAATATCAACATATCCTTTGCTTAGCTGGCTGTTTACCAGATCGGTATTGTCTTCATCCAGCCGTCTTATCTCATCATTCTTTAAGACCTTGTACTTATCATAAATATCAACATTGCTCTGGATAGCAGTGACTGTCTCCCATGTCTTATATCCACCTGCCAAATCATAGACATCCTTGAAATCATTCTCCGCCAATATCCTACAGGCGATATATGCACGAAGACCAACGGCACAATAGACATAGATTTTCTTATCTTTTGGAATATCATTAAGCCTATTTCTCAACTCATCCACTGGAATATTGATGGCGCCTTCAATCATTCCTATCAAAGTCTCAGGCTGGGTTCTAACATCCAAGATTATGGATGAATCCTTATCCCTGCGGAGCAGTTCTTTCCATGTGCAAGTCTTGAATTTTCCAGTATGGATATTCTCAGCAACAAAACCGAGCATATTGACTGGAGCTTTAGCTGACGAGAAAGGCGGTGCATAGGCCTGTTCAATCTCTTTCAGCTGGAAAATTGTCATTCCCAACTGAGTGGCAATAGAAAGCTGTTCCATGATCTTGTCAACGCCGTCATATCCAACAGCTTGTCCACCCAAGACCCTGCCATCTTCAGTATGATAATTTAGTTTCAATGTGAATGGCAATGCTCCAGGATAGTATCCTGCATGGGAGGAAGAATGGATAAGCACAGTTGAATAGGGAATTTTTTTCAATTTCAGAAACCGTTCATTGAACCCTGTAACACCAACCGAAAGATCGAAAACTTTCATCACAGCAGTCCCATTCGACCCATTGAACTTTTCCTTGTCTCCAAAAACGATGTTATTGGCTATGATACGCGCCTGTTTGTTTGCAGGACCCGCCAGAGGAATGAGCCTCTTGAACTTGAAAACCGGGTCCCAAGTCTCAATTGCATCTCCTGCAGCGTAGATATCCGGATGGGAAGTCTTCATGAACTCATCAACATAGATTCCACCAGTCTCCCCTATTGTCAGACCTGCATTCTTGGCAAGCCTGATTTCCGGCTTCACTCCCACAGACATGATGACAAGATCCGCTGAAAGGGTTTTCCCGTTTCTTAACTGCACTAGGATTCTGTCAATATCATCACTGAAGGCTGTTACCTGGGAATCAAGATAAAATTCCATGTTCTTCGCTTTCAAATGCTGATGGACAATCGCTGCAAGTTCATAATCAAGAGGGGCAATCACCTGGCTTGCCATTTCAATGAGTGTGACAAAAATTCCCATGGCATGAAGGTTTTCTGCCATCTCAAGACCTATATATCCACCCCCCACAATAATGACATGCTGAGGCCTCTTTTCAGACATGAAGTTCTTGATCCTGTCCGCATCCTCTACATCTCTCAAAGTAAATATTCGTTTGCTTGAATTGCCTGGGACTGGCGGCATGACAGGTTCAGCGCCAGGTGTAAGAACCAGCTTGTCAAAAGTCTCAGCATATTCCTTACCAGTCTGGCGGTCCAATATCGAAACGCTCTTTTGCACAGGATCTATGGAAAGGACCTCATTCTCAACACGCACATCTACATTGAAACGGTCTTTAAAAGATTCTGGAGTCTGCAAAAGGATCTGTTGCCTGTCCTTGATGACATCCCCGATATAATACGGGAGACCACAGTTGGCGTAAGAGACATGCTTTCCGCGTTCAAGGATAATAATTTCCGATTTCTCATCAATTCTTCGCAACCGTGCCGCAACACTGGCACCACCAGCTACACCGCCAACAATGACAACCTTCATGCAACTCCTCCTAGCATCAAAATCCTAATAAAAATAAAGAGATAATATGCAAAGTCAAACATTTGAATTCGAAAGAAAAGGATATGTTATCTGGATTTTCCCCAAACCATGTCATAAAAAAGAAGCCCTTGTTTCAATGAATCCTTTAAAAAAACAATTTCCTTTGTTTTTTTGACATGATGCACGGAAAGTTCCCTATTCACAAGGGGTTTATAGGATGAGGAGCGAAGGATGGATGCCAATTTTAACCAATCCATCTTACCTGAAAACAAAGGTTTATGTTGATCACTTTTGCCATTATTATCATGCAAGTGAACAGCAATCAGACGATGTTTCATCATCTCTAACCTATCCAAAGATTTTCAAAAGCCATTCTTACACCAAAAGTTTTGGATATTTTACTTAATCCTTTTAGAGACCGAAGAGCCTGGATACGAAGTTTGACTAACAGTGTCTTGTCCTTATTTCCAGTGATGCACCCCTTGGACATAAGGGAAACCAGCATTTGCAATATTTTTCAATGCAGGTTCAGGATCACCAAGCGAACTGAAATAATCAGTAGCTATAGAGACAGGCAGATCTGATTTCATATATGCTCCAAGAAAAAGGATTACAAATGCAACACGAGCGGGAAAAGCAGCAAGCCTATTGAAAGAACGCTTATCAGAACCAGAAGAAAAAGGAGTATCCCTGTCTTAAGACCTGCCTTAGCAAGCCTCTTAAATCCAATATAGGAAAATAGAGACAGGATCAGAATTGACAGCCCGGAGTAAAAATATCTTGAAAACAGAATCAGGAGCATGGCAAACGGATATATCACTTCAAGAAGAAACATCCATCCCAGTTCAGCACGGACTGACGAGATCATATCAGTGACTTCAGACTGGCTTTCTCCTATTGATTGCCTGTTGACATCTGAAAGGGATGCCAACAATCCTATAACCTTGACCATACGTTGAACATTGATGATTTTAAAAATCTCATAACCCGCGAAAAGGATCATGAAGAAACGCGCAATCTCGTCCAAACAGACTCCTTATATCAGTATTCAATACCTTCACGGGCTTGGTATCCTTTTCGGAAAGGATGCCGGACTTCCTTAAACTCCGTAACAAGGTGAATCCGATTCAACATGATCTTAGGAAGCTTTCTGCCTGTCAAGACAAGATCCAGATGCTCCGGTTTTTTTACAATCACTTCCATCACCTTCTGCTTGTCCAACATGTCAAGGCAATTGAGGATCTCATCAAGAACAACCAGATCATATTCAGGCATCTGGGATACAGCAATATCAAGAAGCTTACGCTGATCCTCTTTTACCAATTTCAAAGATGGTCTTTTTTTCTTTGGATAAAAAAGAGGATGGGTATAAGAGGCTTGTATTCCATAAAATCCCGGAAACCTATTAAGCAACTGTATTTCTCCACTTTTCCATTCTGATGTCTTAAGAAACTGGACAAACAAAACCTTATAACCATGATACAAAGCCCTTAAAGAAAGGCCAGCAGCTGACGTTGTCTTTCCTTTTCCTGCACCAAAATAGGCTTGGACAATCCCATTCCGCATTTTCCCTCCCCAGCTATCTATACTCGCACAAACCGTTTCACATAATACTTGACCTCTTCCTGAGAAATATCAAGTTGGGAAGCAATGGAAGCGATCGTCTCCCCCTGGTTGAAAAGGTCAACAACCATCTCTTTCTTATTTTTAGGTTTTCTGGAGACGTTTTTCTGAGACAAGGAAAAAGGGACAACATTCCTAGGTCCATCAACAACCACATCAAGCTTTGCTGTGGTGACAGGAGCTTCCTCAAGTCGGACAGCTTCTGACACTTCGCTTGCAACAGATTTTCTTGCGGGAGACTTTCCCGCAGGTAAATTTTTCGCTTCCTGCAACCTTTTCTCAAGAAGCCTGACCAATTCCTTGGTCTCCTGGAGTTTTGACTCAAGCGCGCTGATGTTTTCAAACGCTGTCTTATTAAAAAGAACCATCGTAGAATCAACTTCTTTCCGATGTCTCCGGACAAGGTCATCAAGCGGGGAAGAGTTCGTAATCCTGTGGTCCAATATCTTGAAAATGACAAAGAAAGCGATGACATTGAATGTAAGAACGAGAAACCACATGGTTCTATCCTATTGTATCTATGATGCGGCCTTTCGGCTTTTTTGCTGTTGTCGTATCTTCTGACTCCTCTTCCCCATCGTGATGCTGCTGGTGGGCGTTTTTATGTTCACGATCCTTTTTCAAGGCATCACTGACTTCAATTCCATCTATATCAGCCACATCCTGGATCTGTTCATCAAGTTCCTTCAGTTTCTTGGCATCATCAGAGCGGTTCTGTTGCTGCGCTTCAGAGGCTGCTAACTGTTGCTGTTGCTGTATCTTTCCAACCTGCGTCAGCTGGCTCATGACTGTCTGAACGTCTATAGGTAAAACCACATCATCTCCTTCTACCAGCTCTTGCGGGCCCGCCTGATCCGGTCACAACAGCTTCCTCATAAGGCAATACTTTGATATTACCCGCTTCCTGGACGAATGTGACATAAGTGAATTCATCCTTGACTTCCAATCCTGCATTTCGAACCATAATCTTGACTTTCGGATAACAGGTCTTCTGCACTGCAACCTTGCCTTTTTCTTCCAATGCGTCAAGATAAGACTTGATCTGAATGATCCGTTCTTCTACTTCGTTCAATCTCCGTGTCATCTCATCACGCTGGGTGGTCAGTGTAAGCAATAGCTCCTCTTTTTCAGGCTGAAGCTTTCCACGCATGCCTTTCTTCTGTTCCAACAAAGTATTGATATTGAGGGAGACTTCCTTGGACTTATCACGGAGGTCTGATCGTTCCAAAGTCAGCACTTCCATTTCCTCACGTGACTTGGGATCAATCCCCACTTCAATGATGGTTTCAGTATAGGAAGGAGAACCGATGGTCTTGGCATTGACCTCTTCACCTGCAAGCACTTCTCCACCTACAATCTGGGCACGTTTCCCATTGCAGATGACCCTCTTTCCTGCCAAAACCCTGCTATGCATGAGGCCTTCAGTGATGATGATGTCGTTTTCTGCCTTCATCAGCTTCGCATGTTCTACAAATTTCGCAAAAATATCATGTCCTGCAATGATTTCCGCATCATCCTTACCAGCACAACCTTGCCTGAGGTAAATATCTCCTTCAGCCTCCAGTTTGGCTTTTCCAACAGATCCGCGAATATCGACATTTCCAGCTGCCTTGATAGTAAAACCGTCATCGACATTGCCACGTACAAGGACAGAACCGAGAAAAACGATATTGCCAGTTGAAAGACCGACATCTCCTTGCACTTCATAGATAGGATCAACATTGATGAGACCTTTGACAAACTGGACCTGTCCGTTGATTTCAGAGACAATCTTCGTATTATTTTCAACGGCTTTACAATTCTTACCGACAGGCAAAGCGATATCCTTCCCCACTTTCGCTTCCAATTTCTTTCCTGTTACGGTCTTTCCATGCTGTACAGGTGACGCAGGGATTTTCAATGCCAGGACCTGTCCCACAACGACATTTTCAACAAGATTCAGGTTATGGAAATCCATCTTATGTGTTTTTTCATCTTCAGTAAGGACAAGGGCATCGTTACTCGTACGGAACTTGAAATCAAGCTTGGCATCTTCCCCATTTACTGGAGGCGTCCCTTTTGCCACCTCGAAAGGCTGATGATAGATCTCATCATCGAGCATACGCGTTATCTCATCCTTCTTGATTCCTTCTATGATTCCTCTCTGGTTCAATGACTGAATGATCTGATCCTCTTCCAAAGTCCTACCACCAGATCTTGGTGGAATCATACGGACAAAGGCCTGCATCTCATCCTGAGAAACTTCTATTGAAAGTGCAGCGTCATTCGCGGCATTTCCTTGCCAATCAGCGACCTTGTTGAAAGTCCCATCTGCTCTTGCAATGACTTCCTTGATTTTCTGGATAGGCAAATTAGGAACCCCTTTTGTCACCAATTTTTGTTGGATCTCTTCGATACCAACATGTCGTCCCTTTCCTTTAGGCGGAACAACTTTGACAAGAACACCATTACGTGTGACACGCACCTTGAAAAAACCATCAATATTCTCAGGTTCAGCGATCACATGCTTGAAATCCATCATAAAATCTGAAGATTGGGAGAAACCTGCCTGTTCCTTTTCTTCGAATGTCTTATTGCTGAAAATCCTGAAGACAAAAGGTTTCGCACCGATTCCGAGGAATCCCTTGCTTCCATTCTGTACAATCTCATATTCAAGATCAGTTATGGATGATTTCAGTTTTTTAGCGGCCATTTCAAGACCTTCTTCAACTGATTCAGCCTGTATGACAATCCCTTTTTTCCTGTCAATTGTCTCTGCGCCTGAATTAAGACCTTCCAATCCCTCTTCTTCAAAATCCCCTACTTCATCGAGCTCAACGTCTTCCAAAGATTCATCATATTCACGTTCCAGGATTTCTTCTTCATCCTCTTCAAGCTTCTCTTCAAAATCATCATCATCCTGAAGAGGCACCTTGTTTTGGAGCATTTCCTTCAATCTGTCCATGAATTACCCCCAGCGTGTCATTCTACAGTCGCCTTAATGGGATTAAGCTTCGACCTAAGCCTCAACATAGCCTTGCCATGAAGCTGGGAAACACGGGATTCAGTCAATTCTAAAACCTGACCGATCTCTTTTAGTGTAAGTTCTTCATAATAATACAAGACAACAATCTGTTTTTCTTTCTCAGGCAATTCGTGGATAGCTTCCACAATCATGCCTTTTATTTCCTGGCGTTGCAACATGACATCTGGCGTCAAAGGGGAAGGGCCTTCCACTGTATCTATGATAGGCATCTCATCATCATCACTGCCAATATGCCAGGAATCATTCAACGATGATATGGACGTGCCACTAATCTGGAGATAAATAGTTTTTAATTCCTCCATATCAATACCAAGCTGTTCGGCCAGTTCCTCATCAGTACAAGCCCTTCCAAGGCGGTTCTCAAGGACATTATAAGCCTGTTCCAGTTCCTTTGATTTCTGACGAATGGAGCGGGGAACCCAGTCGATGGAGCGCAACTCATCAAAAATATTTCCTCTTATACGGGTAGTCGCATAAGTGGAAAACTTGATGCCCTTATCATGCTGGAATTTTTCAATCGCATCAAGAAGACCGATTGTGCCATAACTGACAAGATCATCAAACTCGACATGCTTTGAAAGACTTACGGCAGCCTTGCCTGCCACAGACTTGACCAGGAAAGCATAGCGACGTGCAATCTCATCACGTACCACACTGTTTCCAGTCTTCTTATATTCTTTCCAAAGCACATCCTCAGCAGCTGTTTCAAGCTCTGCCTTGTTCATGGAATCCTCTCTATTTTTTAATAATCGCCATCAGGATAATGAGAAAAATGAACGCCATGGCTGCAACCCAGATGAGCCACCCAGACGAACCGGGCTTGACTTCTTCAGCCATCATGTTTACTTTTCCAGGACCTTCTATTTTCAAGTCCCGAGGTACAAGCAAACGTCCATAGATGCCAGGACCATATTTCACTATAAGACTTACGTTATCCGTATTTGTGGAATACTCCATCTCTTCAATCACTGCAGCAACACGGCCTTCATACTCAGGATGCTCCTTCGAAGAGGCTTCCTGCAACAGCTTTTTGAGATAAGATCCTATTTCACGCGGATCCGCAATTTCAGCAAAAACCTCATCACCAACCTTGAATTTTGGAATAGGTGTCCCCTTCACTGGAGAAATGACGGGTTGTGAAGAAAAAATAATGACAGAGTCGTTCCTATACTCAGCCTTCTGGACTTCCTCTCCAGTATCTCGTTCTTCCTTTTTTTCAACAGTTTCAGATTTCTCCTTTTCCTCAGATTTGATCTCTTTCTCACCTCGGTTCAGTTGGAAACTGTCCACCAGTTTGGCAACAACCTTTATAGTAAGGTTGGAATCAGCAAAAGTCCTGAACAGCACGTCATTCAACCAACTGATAAACAAGGTCTCTTCAACTTTTCCGTTATCATCAATCAGGTCACGCAACTTCTCTATGGAATCATCTTTCTTCAGAAGCGAAAGGAGATCTTTGGCTTCTGTCATGTCAGCAACAGCCATCTTCTGCTGGGCATCGTCGATCATCTTGAAAAGAAGGTTTACATCATTCTCCTGGATCGCATCACACATTGCCTTGTCTGATGAGACCAGAGAGGATATCCTTTCTATCTTTTTTTTCCTGATATCATAAGCCATGACCAGCAAGCCATTCTTCTGGGCGCGGTTCACCTGAAAACGGCTCATAATGACAACAATATCTTTCGGAATGGCAAAAATGATCTTACACGCGTTCTCAACGACACCGTCAGTGAATTCCAGGATGATATGTGCAAGTTTTTCATCACAGCCTGTAGCTGATATGACTTCTCTGATCTTTTCCTGGTCCATTCCTTATTCCGCTAATTTGGTTTTGATCGCTTCTGCCATCATCTTCGCATCATTCGGTATCTTCTTATCATTGATAAAAATGAAATCGTCCCTTATTTCAAACTTGTTCTGGAAAGGGACTGCACTTTTTTTCCCAGGAACCCTGTCAGCGACAGCATCAGGCTTGGAAGGTTGCTCCTCAATATTTTTTGCAGGAATCTGTTCTGGTTCAGGGAGATCCGCCAAAGGAGCAAATCCGATCTCGCTTTCAAGATCATCCCCGCCGCCAACCTGCAGATCTAAGGTTGATCCCTTGGAAACGCCTTGGCTAGCAGGATCATTGATAATACTATCAAGCTCAGATTCAGACATATCCGCTCTGGAAGGTTGCCCCTCCGGTTCCTTGATGATTCCTAACAGGTATTTTTTATAGAACAATTCCAAACCAAGACCAATAAGATAAAAAACAATTGAATTTATGATAATCCTTCGGAAAACGACACCAGACTCGATGACTTTGCCCATTGTCAAAAGCAGAGTGAGAACCAAGGCAACAGCCGCTAAAATGAGTCCTATCCTGCTTTTCATAAACCTCCACTCCACAATCAGTATAAGGCAAAATGATTATGATTGCAACTTTTTTTTATTCTTCCTTTTCATGAAGTTTTTAAAGAAGGATTTGATGTCAACACCAGGGCTCTGATCCTTCCTGTTTGCTATGATTCCTGCCAGATGATAGAAACTTTTGGCAAGCCTTGATGAGGGAAAAGCCCGTACCACAGGCTCCTGCATTTTCACTGACCTGATGAGGACTTCATCCTCGTAGAGGTATCCCAGGCTGTTGATCTGGACATTCAGAAATTGCGAGGCTATATGGATAATCCTGTCAGAAACCTTCTTCCCTTCCATGATATTCCTAACCTTGTTCACCACAAGTTTGATGTTCGTAAACCCTAAATGGACTATGGACTTGATAATACCATAGGCATCCGTAATAGCAGTAGGCTCTGGGGTTGTGATGATGATCACTTCCTGTGAAGCCTGAATGAAATTAAGGACACTGGCATGAAGTCCAGCAGCCGTGTCAATGATCAGGTAATCATAAGCCTGGAACTTTCCAAGATCACGTATGAATTTTTTCCGGATATCACCACTAAGGTTTGCGAGTTCTGAGAAACCAGATGCTCCTGCGATAATATCAATTCCCTGAGGCACAGAAAGGACGATCTCATTCAACTTTTTCTTCCCTTGAATGACGTGGATGATATTCGATTTGGGTATCACGCCTAGAAGGATATTGATATTTGCCAGACCCAGATCCGCATCAAGCAACAGCACCCTGTATCCGATATCAGCAAGAGCTATGGAAAGATTGACCGAAAGGTTTGATTTTCCTACACCGCCTTTTCCACTTGCGATGGAAATGATCTTCATCCTTTTGCTTTCAATCTTGACAGAGGCTGCAGCCACTTTTCTCGCCTTTTCCTTGGCTTCCTGGATTTCCTGATCCACCTGCTTGAGTTCCGCTTTGACAGCCTTAGGCGGATCGACAACCCCTTTTTCGGCTATTTTTGTCACAGTCACCTCGGCTTTTTCCAAAGCCAGTTTTTCAGCTTGTGACAATTCCGGAATTGCTGGTTGGCCATTTGTTCCTTTATTCATTTCAGCTACCATTTTTCTTAGTCCTTCTGCTTGATCTGTCATAACACACTCCGTTTGTTTACTGTTGTTCCCTGAATAACAGGTCAATGACGTGATTCTCATCAACATGACTTACATCTTCCGGGACACCTTGGCCATGCGTCGTATAGGCAAGAGGGAGACGTGTCTTTTTAAGAACACTCAACATGCCTCCCAAAGTTTCCGCCTCATCCACCTTTGTAAAAATCACACCTGAAATGTTGACGCCTGAAAAATTCCGTATCACCTGATGCATATCTTTTACCTGCGTATTCGCAGACAGCACAAGGAAAATCTCAAGATTCACCCGTCGTTCTCCGAAACAGTCCAGCAAAGGCATGAGTTCGCTGATTTTTGAAATATCCCTTGGATTCCGTCCTGCCGTATCAATGAAGACCATTTCTTCCTGGGCAGATGTAAGTTTTGCATTGAACTGTTCCGGATTATTGACAACATCAATAGGCACTCCCATGATTTCAGCGTAACACTTCAACTGGTCTGCAGCTCCAATCCTATAATCATCATTTGTAATGAAACGCATGGTTTTACGCTTCTGGAAAAACGGGGTGCTTACCTTTACCAAAGTCGTAGTCTTGCCGACTCCCGTGGGACCGACAATCATGACATATCTTCTTTCTCCATCTACTGCAGTCACCCCCTTATGCACATTGATAAACCTGGAGATGACATTTCTAACAGCGCTTCTCATAAATTCCATATCTTTCCACACAGGAGAAGGACTTGTCTGCCTGATCGCAGACATGATTTCTGTAATAAAAGAATCATCCAAATCCCTTGCTTTGAGCATGTCTGCAAAACATTTCTCATCGTGATCAATCTTCACTTGGATCTGGACAGCAGGACTTCTTATGAGCTCTTCCTCTGTTCCCTTACTGTATAAAGGCGGAATCATGTCATTCTTGGTTTGCTTCTCCAACATCGCCATTGCTTTCTTGACATCAGACATGTCTGTCACATACTGAGGCTTTCTTAAGACTTCTCTAGCGGCTGAAGGGATTTCAATCCCTTTCCTGTTCTTTTCCTCAAGAACGGTCCTCGCCACATCCAGAGCTTTTTTCTTTGCAGGAGTGAATTGGCGAATGACATAAGTTCCTACCCAGTAAGGCTTTTTGAAAAACTTCAATATGCCTTTGGGAACAACCTTTTCGATACTCGCAGGATAAATATCATGGTAGTCAGGCCTCTTCTTCACTTTCTCCTGGACTTCTTCTTTTGTGAAACCTTCAACAGTAAATGAATCCAGCATGACATCTCCTTTCTTTTTACTTTTCATCACTCATCATCATGTATTTTTACTTTCTTCAGGAACAACCTGGTTAGCGGCCGGATTGAAACTGATAACATCCAGTTGCTCGATTTTAACAGTCGGTACGATCTCCTGATAGGAAAGAACAACGGCATTAGGATCATTCCTGCTGATCAGATGTCGGATGACACTCCGCACTTTTGCAGAAGTCAGGATGACACAACCGTATCCTTTCGCTTTGACTCCTTGAACAACCCTGAGAGTCCTGTTCATAATAGCCATCTGGACCTTAGGATCCAGAGTAAGCTGGAATTGTGTGTCCATCTCCTGGATGGAAGTCTCCAGCAACTGTTCAATCTCTGGATCAACACGGATGACATGGATGGTATTGTTAGTATCCTTATGGGAATTGGATATCTGGCGTTTCAGGGATTGCCGTACCATTTCAACAAGAAAATCCACATTATGGACTGTCTTATAATCAATCACTGTTTCAAGAATAGAGACCATGTCACGGATGGAGACTCTTTCCATTAACAGGTTTTGCAGGACCTTCTGCAAAGTACCGATCATTCCATCCTGCTTTTCCAGTTCATCAACAAGGACCTGATGCGTCTTTTTGACATTGTCCAGCAGGTCCTTCACTTCCTTGCGACCAAGCAATTCATACCCAAAATTCTTGATGATATCAGTGAGATGTGTAGCAATAATCGTGGGGGAATCAACCACCGTATAACCTGCCATTTCAGCTTTCTGTTTCTGTGATTCAGTAATCCACCATGCAGGAAGACCGTACGTGGGATCAGTCGTCGGCTCTCCACGAATCTCTTCTGTGACACCAGGAGACTTGATGGCAAGATAGTTTCCCATCTTGATGCGGCCATGCCCCATCTCAACTCCCTTGATCAGTACGGAATACATGGAAGGTTCCAGTTTGACATTGTCCCGTATACGTATGGGTGGAATGATCAGCCCCATCTCAATCGCACTGCTTCTCCGGATCATGGCTATACGATCAAGCAAGTCTCCACCATTCTCCTGATCTGCCAATGGGATAAGGCTATATCCGATTTCCACTTCCAAAGGATCAATATGTAGGAGTTCATCTGTCTTGATGGCTTTCGATTTTTCCTGAACCTCTTTCTGTGCTGCCTGCTTCTGCTTGATATCTTTCTTTTCCTGCAAGCTCTTCTGCTGGACATATCCGATTGTAGCGAGGATTCCCGATAGAAAGAGGAGCGGAATTTTGGGGAATCCAGGGATAAAAAACAGGAACAGAAGCACCCCTGCAGAAATGAAGATGGCACGCGGCTGTTGCATGAGTTGCCCGACAATATCACCAGCAAAACTCTCCTTAGCGACTGAACGCGTGACAAGAATACCGGAAGATGTAGAAATGAGCAATGCAGGGAGCTGGGAGGAAAGACCATCACCAACCATGAACAAGGCATAGAGCTTGAGCGCTTCCATGATGCTTTCACCACGCATGGCGACTCCGATGATGATTCCACCTAATAGGTTGATGACGGTAATAATCAGTCCTACAACGACATTTCCTTGAATGAACTTAGTGGCACCGTCCATGTTCCCATAGAATTCATTGATCCGTTTCAGATTGTCCTGCTTCTCCCTTTTTTCTTCCTGCGTGATCAGATTCGCATTATAATCAGAATCAATGGACATCTGTTTTGAAGGATATTCATCCAGCTTGAACCGTGCAGCGACTTCCGCTGTTCGTGTAGCACCTTTGGTTATGACCAAGAACTGTACAAGTATGATGATGAGAAATATGATGAATCCTATGACATAATTCCCGCCAACAACGAAATCACCGAACGCGCGGACAATCTGAACATCAAAAGCAGGACCTTTCAAGAGAATTAGCCTCGTTGTGGAAATATTGAGAGCCAAACCAAATAAAGTTGTAATCAGCAACAATGTCGGGAACACTGTAAATTCCACAGGGTCAGATGCATATACTGTTGTAAGAAGTATGATGATAGCAATGGTAAGATTGATAGCTATAAAAATATCCAGCATGAAAGCAGGAAGAGGGATAATGAGCATGAGGATGATTGTGACAACACCTATGGCGATAAGAACATCCGGCTTCTGCAACCAGGCCATATTCTTCAACTGATCAGAAAAACGGTTTTTAGCCATTCATCATACTCCTATGCCATACTCGCGCGTTGCTGCTTCATTCTGATGATCTCTCCAAGCACTGTCGCTACAGCACTCCACAAGTCCAAGGGGATTTCCTGCCCGACTTCAACATCCGCAAAAAGCCTGCGTGCCAGTTCCCTGTTTTCCCTGATTTCAACACCATGCGCAATTGCGATCTTCTTGATCTCCAAAGCAAAAAGGTCCTCCCCCTTCGCAATACAAGTAGGAGCGGACATCCTCCGTGGATCATACTGCAACGCCACAGCATAATGCGTTGGATTCGTAATGACAACATCCGCTTTGGGGACTTCGGCCAGCATTTTTTTCTGTGAGAGGAGTTGCCTGTATCTCTCCATACGTTTTGCCTTGTACAGAGGATTCCCTTCATCCTCGATATACTCCCGTTTCACTTCCTGCTTTGTCATTTTCTGGCTTTCCATAAACTCAAACTTCTGATAGAAATAGTCAAAAGCGCTGAGAACCAGAAAAAGCAGGGCTACCCAGATAATCAGTTTGAAAGAGACCATGGCAACAAACGCCAATGATTTCTCCAGGTCTGAATCCATCAACATGACGAGCTTCCCATAATTCCCAGAAATGACAAAATAGGAAATCACCGAAATGATGAGCAGTTTCAGGAAAGATTTCAACAGATTCATGAACATCTGCCGTGAAAACAGGATTTTTGTCCTTAGCTTTTCAAAGGTAAAACTTATCTTATTGAGTTTCGGCTTGAGGGGTTCTGTTGAAAAGTTGAAACCCACCTGTACCAGCTCGCCTGTGACAGCTATGACAAAAACCAGGATCATCAGGGGCAAAAGAATCTTGACAAGCTCAAACCCCACAAGGCTGACCAGTGTCTGAATATTTCCCATTTCTATGAGATAATCGGATGACATCTGAAAAACCCTCTCTACAAGAGAGCTCAATTCTCCAAACATCTTCTTGGCCACAAAATAAAGAAAAACACTTCCAAATACCAGGACTAGTGCTGGTGCAAGTTCAGGGGTTTTAGCTACTCTGCCTTTTTGTTTGGCTTCCCGCAACCGTTTATGTGTCGGTTTTTCGGTTTTACCTTCGTCATCTGCTGCAAACATTTGGAGGTCCACAGAGGGAAGAATGGGAAGCTCCCACCCTTCTTCCCTCTGTGGGAGAGTGTTCAAAGCCGGATCAAGATATAATGTTCTAATGATATCAAAAAACATCAACAATCACCTCAAAGCCGCAACAATGAGCGTCATATTACCATGCATAATTTCAAAAACCCTTGCACTTGCCCTGGCAAATATGGGAGCCACGAAGACAAGACCGATGTAACCCACAGAAAGCTGGATGGGAAAACCTACCATAAAAATATTCATCTGGGGAGCGGCTTTTGACAATAATGCAAGACTCACAACAAGTATGATCAGTGTTCCCATGAGCGGAAAAGCGAGTTTCAAGGAAATGGTGAACATAAGCCCCACAGTTTTCATGGTATTGTCAACCAGCAAAGTCATCAAACGGGGATCAGTGAAATCCAGAATAGGCAACACACGATAGCTGTCATAGACCGCATTGAGAAGCATGTGGTCCCCATACAGGGCCAAAAACACGAGTGTCGCTATCAAAGTCTGAAACTGACCGACAATAGGGACTTCTGACTGCGTCAGTGGATCCATGATTTCCGCAATACTAAGACCTATGAGCAAGCTGAAATACTCTCCTGCCATCTGGAAAACAGTCATGAAAATCGAAGAGACAAAACCCAGCAATATGCCAATCAGGATTTCCATTATGACCATGCCTGAATACAACCAGATATTGTCAGGAATGGAAAGAGGAATTTTCATGACAACAGGAAAGATGACGATGGTGATCAGGAACGCAAGCATGCTTTTCAAAGAATTGCCTATCAAAGGGCTTGAAAAAATAGGAGATACGATGAACAGTCCGAACATGCGGGCGAAAATCAGCAAGAACATCTCAAAATGAAAAAGAAAATAATCCATCTTCCTACCTTGCCATGGTTTCAATCATGATAAAAAGACTTTTTGTATATTCTACCATAAAAGTAAGCCCTGGAACAGCCAACAACATGATAACAATGAAAATTGCCAGAATCTTCGGAACAAAGGAAAGTGTCTGTTCCTGGACTGATGTCGTTGTCTGGATAATACCGATAATCAGACCGACAACAAGACTCACAAGAAGGACAGGTCCTGCGACTATGGCTGTATTTATGAACGCATCCCGCATGAGTTGGGCGGCCATTGAAATATTCATCGTATTCTACGCTCCTTCCTAGTTGAAACTACGCACAACAGAATAAGTCAGAAGATGCCAGCCGTCAGCAAGCACAAAAACCATCAGTTTCAAGGGCAATGAGATCATAACTGGTGGCAACATGATCATACCCATAGACATAAGGATGCTAGCCACGACAAGATCAATGACAATGAATGGGATAAAAATCAGGATACCGATCTGGAAGGCTGTTTTCAATTCTGAAATCATGAAAGCCGGTATGAGCACATAGGTTGGGACATCATTCCTGTTTTTGGGTCTTTGAATTTTTGCCATATTGACAAAAAGCGCGATATCTTTCGTACGCGTCTGTTTAAACATGAACTGCCGCACAGGCTCCATTCCTTTATTATACATTTCCGTAGTGCTTATTTTCCTGTCAAAATAAGGTTTCAAAGCGTTATCATTTATGGTTTTAAAAGTCGGGGTCATCACAAAGATTGTCAGAAAAATGGATAAGCCCATGACAATCTGATTGGGAGGAATCTGCTGTGTTGAAAGGGCCCGTGATACAAACATAAAAACAATGGAAATCCGGATGAATGATGTAACCATCATGATGATGGAGGGTGCCAATGTAAGTATAGTGATGAGAGCCAAGGTCTGTAGCGTAAGAGCCACTTCACGAGGTGCGCGCGCTTCCCCGATTCCTATGTTGAAGGAAGGAATCGCAATGGTCTGGGCAAGAACAGGAACTGCCGTAAGAAGCAACAACAATACTAGCAGGGAGCTTTTCTTGTTCATTTTCTGTCTCCATTGAGCTTATGAAGCCTTTCTTTCTGCTTCTTAAGGAAATTTAGAAATCCATCCGTTGTTTCTCCAGTCACAGCATCTTTCTTGCCAATGATGGGCCGTGCAATCTCCTGAAGATAATCTGAAAACGTGACATCCTGGGAGACAGGCATTTCACTCTCTAGAACTTTCAATCTGTCGATCTCATCCTTTTCCGTAACCTGCTGTATCAGATTTATCTGGCTGTCAGAAATAGAAAGCACATAATAGTGACTCATAATTCGGGCTATGGTAATATACTTACCTACGGAAATGGAATTCTGGGATATGACCCTGATGAGTTCCTTGTTGATGTTGCCAATACTCTGTTTTTTCATGATGAACTTGAGGAAGTAATAAAGAACAACACCTACAATGACAAGGACGATGACAGTCTGCAACACTGTAAAAAAGAGAGAGAACGGTTTCCGTTCCTGTTCCGGAGTGGAATAGAGGAATTCATTAGTCGCAAAAAGGTTGTTTGTAGCGGTTATGGATTTCTGGACTGGTGGCTTAACGGTCTTCCCGCTGGCCATGAGATCACCGGAGATAATCAAAACAGAAAGCAAGACAAGAAATGAAGATAATATTCTGGTTTTCAGATGCGAACCCTCCCAAAAAAAATCATGACTCAAGCAAAAACCCTGATGGGAAAGCAGGCGCAGCTGCTTACACAGCGCCTGCTTTTTTCGGACTACTATAGGCTGTTGATTCGTTCCATAGGACTGATGATATCTGTGACGCGAACACCGAAGTTCTCATCAATGACAACAACTTCACCTTTTGCAATCAGCTTGTTATTGACGAGGATATCAACAGGCTCTCCTGCCAGCTTGTCAAGTTCTATGATAGAACCTTCGCCAAGTCCGAGAATATCCTTGATAAGCATGCGAGTACGACCAAGTTCAACTGTAAGCTGCATGGGGACATCAAGCAGAAGGTTGATGTTTTGCGCTTGCTCAGGGGAAAGCCCTGCCTGTTGTGCGAGACTTGGCAGTTCTACTTTCTGGATGGACACAGAGGGCTGTGGCTGTTGCATTCCGGGCATTCCCATGCCCATTCCCGTTCCACCACCCATTGACCCTTGATTGAAATCCTGGGCAGGTTTCTGGAAATTCATGCTTGGTGAACCACCTCTAGCTCCACCTGTCAAGGCAATGAAATCCTTGGAAGTGCTCATCGGGAATATCTGGAAAAAACCACTCGTAGCAGTTCCTTCGATGCTCAAGGAAAAAAAGACTTCAATCAGGACATCTCCTGAAGGTAAGTACAGTTTGTTAGGAGCATTCACAACACCGATCTGTGGAGGATTCACACGAACCTGCTTGCCATACTTGTTAGTCATATTCGTGATGAAAGCCCCGTTCATCTGGCTAATCGCCTCACCTAACGCACTCTGGTAAAGCTCGTCAAACTCGGCTGGTTGATTTTCCTCTCCCTGATTCATCATCAGGTTCCCGATGACTGAAGCGTCTGTACGTTTCATCAAGAACAGGTTGTCTCCTACAATGCCTGATGAAAAATCAAGACGGACATTGACAAAATCTGCGACAAACTGTTTTCGCAGGTCATCGCTCCGTTTCTCTGAAACAACAGGATTGGAAAACGTGACTTTTTTCGAGAGTATGGTAGTCAGCGTGGTGGAAAAAGACTCAGCCTCAAGGTTGAGGATCTCCGCGAGCGCATTTTTCTCAGACTGATTAAGACCGCTCGGTGTGGCCGCTGTGGCAGATACGCCACTCTCGTTCATGAGGGATGTAGATGCGAGGTCGTCAGCACCCTGCAACAACGCATCAATTTCTTCTTGGGACAATGAACCGTCACTCATTCTTCTTCTCCTCCTTTCTGTAGATCTTCTAGCAATTCATCGGAGACCTCTTCGATCTTTCCGGTCACCTGAATCGCCAGTTTATTACCCAGAAGGCCTGGGCGGCATGTAAATTTCTTGCGTCCTCCGATCTTCACAAGCATATCCGAGTTCAGCTTGGTATCGGACATCTTGATGACATCTCCTTTTGAAAGCTTGATGATGTCATTCATGCTTATATCGACATCCCCTATTTCCGCAATAACGGGGACTGACACTTCATCCAACCTGCTCTTGATGATATTCATGTTTTCAACAGTGGCTCCCTTCCTTATGGAAGAATACCAGTACTGGGCAGAAAGTTTCGCTATGACAGGTTCAATCGTGATATAAGGGATACAAAAGTTCGTCATCCCTTCGACGTCTCCTACCTTGGTTTCCAAGGTCACCAAAACGACCATGTTATTGGGAGGGACAATCTGTGCGAACTGGGGATTGGTCTCAATATTTCCGAGTCTTGGTCTCAGATCAATAACAGCTGACCATGATTCACGAAGGTTTCCAAGGATACGGACAATGATACCTTCCATGACAGACAGCTCGATATCCGTCAATTCACGCGTCAGCTTGGTCGGATCCCCTGAACCTCCAAAAAGACGGTCGATAATCGTAAACGTTACGCTCGGATCAATTTCTAGGACACTGCTCCCTTTGAGGGGATCCATATTGACAACAGCCAGTGTTGTAGGATTTGGGATGGACCGTATGAATTCCTCATAAGTGAGCTGGTCAACCGAAGCTACATGAACGGAAACAAGTGTCCGAAGCTGTGCTGAAAGAGATGTTGTCGTAAGACGCGCGAACGTCTCATGCATCATCTGCAGTGTTCGGATCTGGTCCTTGGAAAACTTGTCAGGCCTACGGAAATCGTAGATCTTGACTTTTTTCTGGACCTTCGTCTCCTTGATCTGCTCGGTTGATATGTCCCCGGTCGACATCGCGTTTAATAGCGTGTCTATTTCATCTTGGGACAAAATCTCTGTCACGGAATCCTCCTGTTGGTTTTATCAAGCACTATCTGCCTTATTCTGCCTTTAGGTCACCATAAATGAGGTAAGATAGACTGCCTTTATCTCGCCTTGCTGAAGGATGACACTCACTGATTCACGGATCTGTTCCTTCAGGACATCCCGCTGCTCAACATCATCAAGCTCTTCCTTTGTCTTGCTCATGAGAACACGGGTTATCTGGTCTGTTATCTGGATACGGCGTGCATTCAGTTCCACGACAAGCTGTGTATCCTTTTCATCATACGCCAGCGTAACAATGACACGAAGGAAATGAGGCTCTTCCTTATCAGCAGTTGAAAGTTTGAACTCTTCCAGCGTGAAAACAGCAAGGGGATCCTCTTTCTTCTCTTCAACCCGCTTGTCCTTCAATGAGAGGTTCCCTGCTGTCTTGTTATAGCTCTTCACGACCAATGTTGAAATAAGCACTGAGATAATGATCAATGCGACTGCAATGAGCGAATAACCGAGTATCTTGACGACCCGGCTTTTCATCAGGTTCGCTATGGGCGAAGTCCCTTCTGACTGCTGTTCCTGGACTCCTGCGTCAGTTCCACCTTCAACATCGTCCAAATTGACTTGATCATTATCCTTAACCGGACTTTTATCCTTAGCCATGTTTTCTCCTCCGACAGGAAATTATTCCATCTATATAAAAATTCAGGTCTCGTTACTCGAAAATGACAGGCCGATCTTTCTCCTGTACTGAATGATCTGTTCTGTGATGTCAGCGACTTTTGTCTTGACTATGACCCGCTGACCTGAAACCATTGTAATGACAGTGTCTGGCCTCTCTTCCATCAGTTCAATCTGATGGGGATTGAGGAAAAGTTCGCTGCCATCCAACCTTTCAACTTTGATCACTCACAAACTCCTTCTATAAAATATGTCAGGGATGACGGGATCAGCTCCCGTCATCCTAAAAAATCTACCTCTTTAGACTCAACAGTTCCTGCAACATCTGATCGGATGTCGTGATGCTCCTGGAATTGGCCTGGAAACCACGTTCAGTGACGATCATGTCCGTGAACTGTTCTGCCAGATCCACATTGGACATTTCAAGTCTACCTGAATTGATCTTGCCACGGCCACCTGTATCTGCAACACCGGTATTCGCCAAACCAGTATTGTTCGTCTCTACATAAAGGCTCTCTCCAGCTTTTCTCAGACCACCATTGTTGGTGAACACTGAAAGTGCCACCTGTGCAAGCGCCTTACGTTGTCCGTTCGTGTAGGACCCTGTAACAACTCCGTTGTCATCTATGACAAATGACTCAAGATAGCCCATTCCAAAACCATCCTGCTTATAAGCCTTGGTTGTGGAAGTCGAGGCAAACTGCGTGATGCCGTCATAACGACCTGCAGTGCCAAGATTTAAAGCGACAGTCTGAGGATTTTTCCCTGGAATGTTAAATGTCATATTCGCCACAAGCTCTCCATTCTGACGGATATCCTGTCCGTTCCCATCTGCGATGGAAACCAAGGAACCTTGCGGATCAAAATTGAGAAGAAGAGTCGTTCCTGGATTGGCCACATTCGCATCTCCGTTCACTTCAACCTGAACAGGAACTTCTGTCTCTAATCCTGTTGCAGGATCTTTCTGAGCGAGTGAAGGACGTGCTGTCCACTGGTTCTGTCCTGTATGCCACATGGTAAGCTTGAGTGGATGAACCTCTCCTTCACTGTCATAAACATCAATTGTTGTAATGACAGAGTTCTTCTGGATATCCTCTTCTGTCGCTCCAGGAGCCATGATCTGGGTCTGAAGATCCAGATTTGACCTGAAATGGACATTCGATGTAGCGCGGGCAGGCAGTTTTCCATAAACAGGAACTTGGATATCTCCAACATTGGCTGTTGTATCAATCCTGCTGTTTCCCTGTGCATCAGTCTGTGCAGTCCAACCTTGGACCTTCAAACCATTTGCTGGATTGACAAGGACACCGTCCCTGTCGAGATCAAAATTACCGGCACGCGTATAAAAAGTCTCATCTCCTTTTTTCATGACAAAAAAACCTTCACCCGTGATGGCCAGATCTGTTGTCTTGCCAGTGGTCTGGAGGCTTCCCTGCGTGAAAATATTGTCTATACTTGCCACTGTCATTCCCAGACCATACTGCTTGGGATTGACTCCACCCTTGTTTTCTGTGGGCGAAGCGGCTCCGGACAAATTCATTGACAACATGTCCTGAAAACCTACTCTGCCATATTTGAAACCAGTGGTGTTCACATTGGCAATATTGTTCGAAACGACGTTCATTCTCGTTCCGTGATTTCTTAAACCTGATACGCCTGAATACAGCGATGGCATCATAATGCGTTCTCCTTAAACGGAAGCATTTCCGCTTCCATGGATTTTGCATCAGGCCCCTTTCCCCCACCTGCAGACCGCAGGATGGAACAAAGGTCCACCTGATCCGTTTAGACCTATCTACACATTCCTCAGCACTACAGTGCTGTCAATATTTGTGAAGATATTGTCTTTCATCATCTTGTCAGTCAGTGCAGTAATGACAGTCCTGTTCTTGACACTCACAACAAGCGCAAAATCTTCATGCTTGTCATTCTGCATCAAAACAAGGGACTCCCTTGCACCTTTGCTTTCCAGCTTACCCATCACCTCCTTCAATTGTGTCATCTCTTTCTCACCCATGCTTATTTCACGGGATGAGAGCCTTTTTTGAGCGTGTTTTGAAAAAAGAATCTGACCATCAGAACGGATGCCCAATAACTCAGCAAATGTCTTACCTGACGAATCAACCTTAGGTTGATCCTGAACCTTTCCTGTTTGTGGCAGGTTAGGACTGATAGGACGAAGCTGGGAGCGGAGCAACTGCTCTGTCATGGCGCTTTCAATGTTATTAATCATGGTTGTTTTCCTTCATCCGCGACTATGCTCACGATATCCGACTTGGAATAAAGACCATCTTTCACTTTCAACTTGGCATCCTTTTCTGTCATGACAATCTCTGTCACACGTCCTTGGACCACCTGTTTCGTTTCGCTGTTCAGAACTTTCACAGTCCGCCCCAGATAATTCATAAGGTCGTTCTGAGTCTGTCCCTTAGCCTGATTCTCAAGAGTCTTATTCATGTTCATCAACTGTTCAAGTGATGAGAACTGGGCCATCTGGGCGATAAACGCCTTGTCATCCATCGGACTCAACGGATCTTGATGTGTCATCTGCGCTGTGAGAAGCTTAAGGAACTCGTTTTTACCAAGTTCCTTGTTCGCTTCACGTAACGCTGGACGACGGGTTGTGTTGCTGATACTTGCAGCCACATCTATTGATGGACCTGTTGTAACTGCCACATCTGCCATAACTGGCTCCTATACGATATAATCGACTGTCTGAAAACCTACCCACCTTGCCATACCATAATTCACAGTAGCGGTTGAGAGACCTTCAATATCATCATCGGCCGCATCTGGATTATTGGAAAGGCTTTTTTCAGCCACCTGCTCATGTTCACCCAGCATATCCTGGAACTCCCTGTCGCTTGTACCGACATTGACTGCAAGCCCCTGGAGGTTCAAACCTGCATCCTTGAAGGCATTCTGCATGTTCTGCATATTCTGCCTGAACATGTCGCCTGTCCCTTCATTTTGGGCATAAATCGTGGCTATGACCTTGTTATCAACAACTTCAATCTTGAGAGTAACACGTCCTAGATTCTCAGGTTTCAGGTCAAGTTGCATGCTCGTTTTTCTGTCCTGAATCATCACTTTTGATTGTTGGACAACATCATGAAAAATCTTGTTTGTCTCACGGACTTCCTTTGCAAGGTTCTTGGCAGAAACTTCCTGGATCTCACGTTTTTCCATCAGATCCTTGAACCCAGAGGATTCGGTTCGAGATAATGTGGAACTATCCTTTTTCAAAGCATCGTCAACACCCGTTCCATTTTTCTGGCTTTCTGTCAAACTCTTTGCACCTTGATCCTGAGATTCTGAAGATGTCCGCTTGTCAACAACCTGGACCTTATCCTTGTTCACAAAAATCTTGGAGCCATCCTTTCCTTCTTCAACTTTGAATGCATTATCCTTGTCAGACAAGGAAGAAACGGATTTGGATTCATCCTTTGGCAGATCCTGAGCCTTGACTTTCGAATCCTTATGTTCACTCATAAGGATTCTAGCCTGGAAAATCAGGCTTATGTCGGACTTTAGCTTATCTAAAAGATCCTTCAGCTCGTTCTGACTCTTCGACTCCAGTTCGACCTTGCCTTTTGGAAGGTCTGTACCATTCTTGAGCAACTTGACAGTCTCCTTGTTCTGCTCCAGAAACAGGAGTATTTCCTTGATCAGCTTGTCCTTAACAGACACAGGTGCAGACCCGGACTTGGCTGCAATGACAGTTTCGTCTTTCACTTGCTGATTTGCTTCAACAGTGTTATCAGATTTGGGAAACTGTTTCTGGCTGACCTTCTCATTCTTACCAGTCTCTTCTGGACCGGCTTTCGCTTCACTCTTCTGTTCTTGTGTTTCTTTCACCTGTGAAAGCAGTTCCTGAAAAGTCGGGCCTTTCGGCTTGTCCGCTTTTTCCAGAGCAGTTTCGGCCTTGGCTCTCCCGTTTGGAGCTTCAAAAACAGAAGTCCGTGAAATGTTCATTGTCTCGGATTCCTGACGCATTGGAATCATAAAAGAACTATTCAGCATATTTTTCACCTCCTTCCCCTTCAGGGGATCAGAATCAAAAAACTATTCCTGCATGTTCAGCATCTTTTTCTGTATGACGCTCGAACGTTTAGGATCCATAAGTGACAGAATGTAAGAAACAATGGATTGACGGCCTTCCATCCCAGACTGTTTCTCCATCTCTCTGAGGATATCGATGACAGTCATGTCATCCATTTCCTCAAGGCGGGCGACCGAATCCTTTGGACGCATGGATTCAATATACTTCGCCTGCTGTATGATATTTTTCCTGTAATCGCTATACTCATTCTTCTTTACTTCGAAATCCTTACGCATTGCCACCAATGCATCTCTTTCATCAGCAAGACGGGACTCCGCTGTTTTCAGCTCGATCTCCTTAATCTTCAGTTCTTCTTCCTTTTTCTTCAGATTGTTTTCTAGAACCTGAAGCGTGTATTGTTCCTTCTTTCTTTCTTCCCTGCTAAGCAAGAACGGATCTTCCGCATTGACTACAGCGGTTTTTCCAAGTCCAGGAATATGAGAAGTCACTGGCATAAGGAGACGGCGTACATTGATGACTCCAACAGAATCAAGAAGAGCAAGAGCCACCATGATTCCTACCAGGTTCATCAGCACAAAATTCCTGATCCGCTTGTTCAATTCCGCATCTGCCTGCAACATCAGGTATTGCCGCCGTTTTTCAGCTACAACATTCGCTTTCTTGTCCTTTTCCTTCTCTTTATCCTTAGCCATGTTATCTCTTCTCCTTGAGGCTGTTATATGTCTCAAGTACCTTGTTCACATAATCCTTGGTTTCCTTGAAATTAGGAATGCCGTTATTCTTGTCGACCTCTCCAGGTCCTGCGTTATAGGCCGCAAGAGCCGTGGGAAGATCCTTATACTTATCAATCAGACCTTTAAGATACTTGACTCCACCTTCCAGGTTTTCTTCCTCATTGAATACATCTTTCACACCAAGGTCTTCTGCTGTCTTAGGCATCAGCTGCATCAATCCCTTCGCTCCTTTGGAGGAGACCGCCGTTGCATTCCCATCAGACTCGACCTTGACAACACTTCGAATCAGATCACTATCCAGTGAAAACTTGCTCGCTTTGCTTTCAATGAGAGCAGATATATCACGGACATTGCTATCAAGCATATTTTTAAAACCAGAACCTTCCAAAGCCGGTTCTTTAGGACCTTGCCCCATCGAACAGAATCCATTGATACGGGATTGGATTTCCGCTATGCGGTCCATCACTTCATTGATTCCCTGGATCATAACTTCTCCTTAAACCTCTGCGCCTTCATACTGATCTGAATGATTCATTGCCTTGTTCACATCCAATTCTGCAATCAATTTCTTTTCCGCTTTAATCGAAGCCACCCTATGCTCATCCATTTTCCTGCCTTTCAGCTTTTCCAACACAAGACGTTCTTTTCTGGCTTCCATATATCTCTCAATCACTTTTTTTTCCTGTTCCTTGATTTCCAAAATCACAAGTTCCTGATTTGCAACCTGTTTCCTCAACCCTCTCCTGTAATTATCATAGTCGATTATATCAAGACATGACATGTCTCCAATATTTCCAATCATGGCTTTTCCTGCATTCAATTCTTCCTGTTCCAGATCACTCTTCTGCTGATAAGCCTTTGCAAGAGCACCACGCACGTGACCAAGTTCAGTGCGTATTTCATCCTCTTTGAACTTCTTAAGACCCAATATTTTTTCCAAACCGAATTTAAAGGGCTTCATGGCTTATCCTTTCCAACAAATCACCGAATTGCTGGAGGTTAGTATTCTTATTATCGACTACCATAGATTTCTCTGAACGATTAAAAATGGCTACTAATTCCTCTATAGCTTCATTTATACTTGATGTTTCCTCTACTTTCTGCCTTAAAAAAGCATTGACCGCATCCCTCATCTTAATGGAGAAATCGACCTTGGGATCAGATCCTGGCTGGTATGCGCCTACTGTTATCAGGTCTTCCTTTTCCTTATACGTGGCCAAAACTTCCCTTAACAGGCCAGCTGCCTCTTTCTGTGCAGGTGAAGCAAGCCTGCTCATGAGACGGCTGATGCTTCCTAATACATCAATGGCAGGATAGTGATTCATTTCTGCCAGACTTCTGGAAAGAACGAAATGCCCATCCAAATAACCTCTCACTGCATCAGAAATCGGGTCATTGATATCATCAGCTTCAACTAGGACTGTATAAATTCCCGTGATTGTTCCAGCAGGGCTTGTCCCAGCACGTTCAAGGATCTTTGAAAGCATTTCAAATACAGATGGGGGAAAACCGCCAAGCCCTATAGGCTCTCCTGCTGCCTGGCCAATTTCCCTTTGAGCACGGGCAAACCTTGTTACTGAATCCATCATCAACAAAACATTCTTGCCCTGATCCCTGAAATATTCTGCAATAGTCGTTGCGACATAAGCTGCACGGATTTTAGCCAAAGGCGAATCGTCAGATGTGGCAGCTACAACAACAGAACGCTTGAAACCTTCTGGCCCAAGATCATTTTCTATGAACTCTTTCACTTCCCTACCACGCTCACCTATGAGACCTACGACATTGATATCAGCTTCAGTATGTCTAGCGACCATTCCAAGCAACGTGCTTTTTCCTACACCTGAACCTGCAAAAATACCAACACGCTGGCCACGACCCAAAGTCAAACAAGCGTCAATCGCCCGAACTCCCACAGACAAAGGCGTATCTATGATTCTCCGTTCCAAAGCATTTATCGGTTGCCTGAAGATTCCATAGGGATCAGATGAAATGACTTTGGGGCCACCATCAATAGGTTCACCAAGACCATTGATGACACGGCCAAGCAGTTCCTCGTTGACATGGACACGGACAGGAGAGCCAAGAGCCTTGATGGTGTTCCCTGGTGCGATCCCATTTATACTTTCATAAGCCATGAGAAGGACAGCATCATCCTTGAATCCTATCACTTCAGCACGGATAGGTTCCCTGCCAGGAATGAAAATCTCACAAAGCTCACCCAAATCAGAAACAGGACCAGCTGCTTCAATAACAAGACCAGTCACGCGCCTTACAGTACCTTCATATTTGAGTGGATCCGTCAAGTTCAATATGTTCTCATACTTGTCAAAAATAGAACTCATCTTATTTCACTGTCTCCATGGCTGGCTCTGCCTCTTTTTTCTTGCGCCCACGTTTTCCATTCCCATTTCCATTACTGTTTCCATTTTCGTTTGTAGGTTCTTCCGTATTCGCAATCGAATCAAACATCGTCATATTGGCCATTTCACGGATACGATCTTCCATCTCTTCCAGCTGAGTGGAAATACGTCCATCAATACTTCCAAAATCAGTCTCTATGATGCAACCGCCACGGTCAACTCTGGAATCTTCAAGCACCTTGATATTCTTCAGTCCTTCTATCATTCCTATGAATTCTTCCTTATGTTCAGTAGTGATCTCCAGATCTTTTGAATTCACCTTGACTATGATGACTTCTTTGCCCTGTACCTTTTGCAACGCGGATTTTATATTTGCTATCACTACCTGCTCATCCTTATCAGTGATATGCTTCACAACCTTCCTCCCAATCAGAAGGATGATACGTATAATCTGTTCTTCAGCACTGCTGATGATCTCTTCACGCTTATCGATGGCAGCTTCCATGATCATCTTCAACCTTTCAACCAGACGGACAGCCTCGGCTTTCCCTTCGTCAAAACCATCCTGATATCCAAGATTCTGCCCCTGCTTCCGCGCCGCATCCCGGATATCCTCAGCTTCCCTGTTAGCCCTTTCAATCAAGGCACGGGCTTCCTCTTCTTTATTGCGGATCTCTTTTTCACGCTGAGCAATGATTTCCGCTTCCTTTACCTTCGCCTTATCTACAGAAAGCTGGATGTGCTTGAAAGCTTCTTCCTCTGCATCTTTGATAATACGATCAGCCTCGGCTTTCGCTTGGGAGATCAGCATTTCAGCCTCTTCCTGAGTCTTCTTCAACAGATTCTTGTTGTCGTCCTGGATCTCATGCTGTTCTGCAATAAGCTGTTTGATTTTTTCTTTCTCATCATCAACCCTGTTGACTATGATTGTTTCAGGTTTTTCGATCCTTACTGATCTTGCCAATGATGCGACTTCTACAGTCTTGAATACTGACTTACTCATGCACTTTTCTCCCCGACACCGGACTCATCATACAACAAGCTCGTCTTCACCAGAACGGGCGACGACGATCTCACCGGCATCTTCAAGTTTTCTGATAATATTGACAATCTTCTGCTGTGCTTCCTCAACATCCCTGATCCTGACTGGTCCCATGAACTCCATGTCTTCCTTGAGAAGAGAGGCTGCACGTTTAGACATGTTCCTGAAAATCTTGTCCTGTACTTCAGTATCAACTGCCTTGAGTGCCTTTGCCAATTCCTGCGAATCGACTTCACGGAGCACTTTCTGTATAGCCCTGTCATCCAGTAGGACAATATCCTCGAAGACAAACATCTTCTTCTTGATCTCTTCTGCCAGTTCCGGGTCTTCCTCTTCCAAAGCTTCAATGATGGTCTTTTCCGTAGAACGGTCAACAAGATTAAGGACTTCGACAATGGAATCAATACCACCAGCCGAAGTGTAATCCTCGCTTGCAAGTGTTGAAAGTTTTCTTTCAAGAACCCTTTCAATTTCACGCAAAACATCAGGAGATGTCCGGTCCATCGTAGCAATACGTTTTGCAACATCCGCCTGGATATCGTGGGGAAGTTCCTTCAGGATTAAAGATGCCTTCTGCGCGTCAAGATAAGCAAGAATCAAAGCAATGGTTTGAGGATGCTCTCCTTGGATAAAGTTCAAAAGATGCGCAGGATCCGTACGTCTTATGAAATCAAAAGGCCGTACTTGCAATGATGATGTAAGCCTGTTTATGATGTCAACAGCTTTCTGAGTACCTAAAGCCTTTTCAAGGACATCTCTCGCGTAATCAAGACCACCAGACGAGATGAACTGCTGCGCCATCATGAGTTCCTGGAACTCCATGAGAACCTTGTCTTTTTCGTCAGGTTCAACCTTATCCACACGCGCAATCTCAAAAGTCAGGGTTTCAATCTCGTCTTCCCTGAGATGCTTGAAAATCTCAGAAGAGATTTCAGGTCCCAAGGTGATCATGAAGACTGCGGCCTTCTGCCGTCCAGAAAGCTTTTCACGTTTTTTCCTGTGTGCCTCTTTTGTTTCATGGGCTTCTCCACCACCGACAAGAGCATCTGGTGAAGGAGCGCCTGCTGCTTGTGCTCCTGAGGTTAATCTAGCCATATTGTTGTCCTCCC
>DYKD01000324.1 GCA_020722765.1 Brevinema andersonii
ATTCTCCTTTTCTAAATCCCGAATCTATCGCCTGAATGCCGTAGTGGATTTCGGCCAAGAAAAAATTATTTTTTCGTTCTTGCACTTTTCGCTCCATTAATCAAATATTTCACATCTTCTTCTTCAACAAGAAGTCCTTTGGTATACTTATCCTTGCCAAGTGTTAGAGTATTGCCATCGATAATCCCTATTTCTTCCGTGTCTTGTGTTGGATATTTGTATCCTAAAGGAGCGTTCATTGCATACCAGAGGCGGCTTTTTATCAGCAAATTGTCTCCTTTCCAAGTCCAGCTCCCTAGATAAATGTCCCAACCGTCACCCCAAGTAATAAAAACCTTGTTGTTTTTTAAAGATAACTCACAAACTACCCTTGAGTATGTCCCGTCCTTTGAAAAAAACAAGATTGATGCAAAGGCGCATTTTTCACCTTCACTGCCTTCGAGATTCTTCCACGGAGAAGGGAGATAATACCAGTATGTATCAATGATTCTTTGTTCCTTAGACATTTTACAAGACATTTGGACGGCAAGTAGTATTACTAAGAGAACGATTGACGAGGAAAAGACAATTACTTGCTTTTTCATGGTTTCACCACCAACTGATTTACAGTCACGGCAAAATAAACGTTCTTATCGTTCCGCAAATTCCAGATATAGTTTGCGATTGACGCATCTGTTCCATAGGATAGGCATCCATGGGTATATCCCTTAACCGGGTCTTGTCCGTGATAATAATTGCCTTGCGCATCCTTTGGGGTATTCATATCTTCCTTACCTGACCAGTCAATCGGTTGGAGGTATGCGCGGACTGGGCCGTAAGCTGCATAAACTTCGGGGTCCCCTTTCTTACTGATTCGTTGCACACCTTCAAATTTCACTGGGTTACCCAGAGCAGAAAGAAGGTTTCTATCCAATTTTCCCGTCTCATCTTTCCAGTGGTTGGATCTAATCCTGTAATTACCATCCGGCAGCGCTCCATATTCTGGTACTCCTCCAGAAAAAGCCGTGCCACTCATTATTGCCTTGTTTTGTTCCCATAAAGTTACTTGGTAATTTTTAGTGCCTGTTGCTTTAACTTCTGTTGTAGTAACTTCAAGCATGTGTGTATAGGGACTTGTCTGGCCATTATACTCTTCACCTTCATGCCATTCCCATCGGTTTCCTTCGATTGGAAACCAATTGAGCCCCAATGGATCAATATACATCACCGGATTCCCCGCCACATATGCATACTGATTGAATGTTCTCGGATCGTGGAG
>DYKD01000325.1 GCA_020722765.1 Brevinema andersonii
GCAGAGGTTGGGAGATGGACAAGTAAAGATCCGATTGGGTTTGGGGGAGAAGTTCTAAACATGTACAAGTATTCTTTTAATGACGCAATTAACATGAAAGATTCTATAGGCTTGTACACCTGTTATTACAGCATAAAAAAGCATCAAATGGTGTGTACTCCTGACGATCCTTCAAATCCTTCTTTTGATAGCACTGATTGGGTTTCAGGAAACAACTCTCCGGTCTGGGGTAGCTGTACTGATTGTCAGGATAACCCACAAAAGACGGATGTAAAAAATCAAGGACCAATTCCAACTGGTGAATATTGGATAGGTTCAAGGATCAGCACAGGTTCGATGAGATGGAATTTGACACCAATTCAATGGAGCTGGACAGATATGCACGGCAGAAGCGGATTTCAAATTCACGGTTGTCCTAATAAGGCCACCTGCTCACGGGGATGTATTGCTGCAATAACCAATGAAGTCAGGGATCTTTTCAACAATTTAATGGACTTGGAAGAATCTAATCTTTTAATTGTTGTTGACAATTGAGGAGAAAGACATGAAAACATGTTGTTGTATATTTAAATTGGTGACAGCCGTCTTTCTAATATCATTGCCGATGATTGCCAGTGGACAATCATCAGACAGTAGAAAAAACGACATCAATATAAGTTCGGCGGATGTAAAAAATCAAACTAAAATATGTGTATATGGCCTGAGCTTAAAGAAGACATTGATTGATTCAGCATTTGTAATGACAAAACACAAGAAGTACCTTAATACACCAGAAGGCCAAGATCTCCTGCAGTTAGTATACAACTGTAATGAACTCATGTACCTTTTTGACTGCCTTGATGATGAAGCTAGTTTGAAGGCTTTTGCTTCTTTGAGCTCATATTATCTCGGGGAGCATGTGGGGGAAATCTATGACTGTATTGCCCTTCGGAAAGGAAAAGATCTCTTACCCTTTTTGGAGGCTATGCTTAGAAATAAAGAAAACGAATGTATAAGAATTAACGGGCCAAAATGCACCGTATGCCAGGATAGAGAATGGTATTTTAATTACTTAAAGGCCCTTATCGAAAGGATCAAGAAAGGCGAGACTTGTCCTGACCTTGAATACTGACATTCAAACCCCAAGAAGCTTGACTTACAGTGGCACAACGGGACAATTGAATTCAATTGCCACCCCCGACGGAATAACAACCTCTTATTCTTACGATGGCTTCCTGCCCCTAACTGAAGGCTGGAGCGGAAATGTTTCAGGCAA
>DYKD01000099.1 GCA_020722765.1 Brevinema andersonii
ACAAAGGGGCTATATCTATGGCTATTCGCCGTGCTGAAGCTCGTGAGGCTATGCCTGAGATATTCAAGGGGTGTAAAACAGCGTCTGATGCCAATGCGGTTCTTAAGAAGATTGACGAAGCGGTCATTAAGCAAGCTATTGCCAAAGACCTTGAGTCAAAGACAACTGATAGTGCCCTTGATAAGCTCTCCAAATGTTACATTGTAAAGGACTTCTTTGAAGGTGTGAAAGGCATTCCAAGGAATGCGATTCACCTGGTCGAGATAGATCCTCCTTATGCTATTGATCTTAATAACGTAAAGAAATCTGAAGGAGAGAGTAAATATCAAAAAAATGACTACAACGAAATAGATGCCAATAAATATCTAGAGTTTTTAGACAATGTATTGAGAGAGTCTTACAGAGTTATGACAGATAATTCTTGGCTAATCTTCTGGTTCGGTATGCATCCTTGGTTTGAAGATGTATTTAAGGCCATTCAAAAAGCTGGATTTAAATCTACTAGATTATGTGGAATATGGACAAAGCCCACAGGACAAACTATGCAACCTCAAACAAGATTAGCTAATGCATATGAGACATTTTTCTATGCATGGAAGGGTAATCCAGTATTAAATAAACAAGGTAGGACAAACATATTTAACTATCCTCCAGTGCCACCACAGAATAAAATTCATCCTACTGAACGTCCAGTTGAGTTAATGAAAGAAATCTACGATACCTTTGCATTTCCAGGGTCTAGAATTCTAATACCATTTTTAGGTAGTGGTAATGGCCTAATAGCAGCTCATGAATTAGGTATGTCACCTATAGGATTTGAACTATCTAAGGCATACAAAGATAGTTTCTTAGTAAGGCTATACAATCGGACTACTGGAGATGGAAGATTACGATAATTCGTTTAAAATTTAAACGAACTAAAAAGGAGTTTTAAATGAAAAAGACATTCGTTCCACCTTCTGGTTCCACTTCTGCTAAAATGGCAATCTGTGGTGAACAGCCAGGATATGACGAAGTCAGGGCTCGTCCTCCAAGGCCCTTTGTCGGCCCTGCAGGTCGTGGTCTAGATGAATGTCTCTTGATGACCAAAATACAGAGGCGTGATCTCTACATAACAAATGTTATTAAAGATCTAGATATGCCTCTAAAACACTACATAGACATTGATAATCGTGGAAAGTGGACTATTCATCCTGAAGGTTATCAATACATCAATGAGCTTGGTGAAGAACTCAAGGCCCTCAACCTAAATGTCGTCGTAGCTCTCGGCAACGTAGCCTTGCTTGCCCTGACTAACAGGGTCGGCATTACTAAGTGGCGAGGCTCTGTGCTCGAATCTACTCTCGTCCCAGGGCTAAAAGTAATAGGCACCTTTCACCCAGCTACATTCATACCACCTAAGTTTAACTTCCTTAACAAACCTTTGATCTGTGAAGATTTATTGAGGGCTAAAAATGAATCAGAATTCCACGAACTTAGAAGAACCCCAAGAAAAGTTGACATCTCACCATCCTTCGACTACTCCATCTCATACCTTGAACGTGCCATTGATGAAGGGCTCAGAGGAAATATCATTGCACTTGACATTGAAGTCATCAACGGCGAGCTTGACTGTATCTCAATTGGGTGGTCAGCTACAAATGATATCTCTATTCCATTTAGATCTCCCAAAGGGGATTACTTTACCCCTGAACAAGAACTTGCAATTATGCGTCTCATTGCAAGAATTCTCTCCGACGACCAAATAGCTAAAGTCGGAGCCAACTTCATCTTCGACCTCCAGTTCTTATTTCATAAGTATGGTATCCGTCCCAGGGGCAATCTCCACTGCACTCAGATTGCTCAGAAAATTGCTTATCCCGACTTCCCTGCTGGCCTTGACTTTGTTACCACTATGTATACTGACATTCCTTACTACAAACAAGACGGTAAGCAGTGGATGAAGATGGGCACTGGCACTTGGGAGGAATGGTGGAACTACAACGGCATGGACTCGTTAGTTCCTATCGAAGCCCACTCGAAACAAATGGCTATTCTTAAGAAACAAAGTAACCTAACCACCTATGAACGCCAACGAAAGTTAATCGAACCTCTCATCTACATGTCTGAGCGTGGCATTAGAGTCGATGTCGAAGGAATGATGAATTACAGAGAAGAGCAACAGCGAGCACTTGACAAGCTTGCTCTTGATCTCAACGACGAAGTAGGCTACGAGATAAACTATAATTCTCCAAAACAGCTAATGGACTACTTTTACAAAAAGCTAGGTTTCAAACCTTACAAGAAAAGAACTACCCAGGGCTACAGCGAAAGCATAGACGTAGATGCGCTGAAGCGTCTCTCTCGTCAAGGTGTCAAGGCCGCTCAAATAATGCTTGACATCAGAAGTCTTTCAAAGCGAATATCTACGTATCTCAACATTGGAAAGGTGGATGAGGACGGTAGATATAGAAGCAGCTACAAACCAGTAGGTGCTGAAACAGGTCGCCTCGCATCTGGCGAGACTATATTTGGTAGAGGCGGAAACCAACAGAATTGGCCTCACGATTTGCTTCGCTTCTTCCTCTTCGACGAAGGCTACATCGGTTACTCTTTTGACCTCTCACAAATCGAAAATAGAATTGTCGCCTACACAGGGGGTGTCATTGCACAGATTGATGCCTTTGAAAGAGGAATAGACCTTCATCGCTTGTCTGCATCTATCCTCTTCAACAAACCCTATGATCAGGTGTCCGACGAAGAAGGATCTTCAGATCTCGGTGATGGAAGACAGAGTGAGCGCTACTGGGGAAAGAAACTTAATCACGCAACTAATTATGATGTCGGCTATAAGAAGTTTGCTCTGGTCAATGAAATGAGTGAGACCGAAGCTAAACGTGTGCTAGAAACCATCCATCGAGGTTATCCACAGATCAGAGATGGCTACCAAGCAATGATTATCTCGATGCTTAAGACGAATAGGACAGTAACAAACTTGTTTGGACGCACAAGGTTGTTTCTCGGCCCTGTCTTCCCGTCTTATCCCAGTGTTCCTGCTAGCGCTTGTGCTGATACCTATCGTCAAGCCTTTGCGCACTTTGCACAGAGCACTTGTGCAGACAAGGTCAATGAACAAGGAATTGAGTTCATCTACTACAACCAGCATCTTTTCAAACCCATTGAACTTCTGACTCAGATTCATGACTCAATTGTGTTCCAGATCCCTCTTTCAATTCCTTGGTCTGAGCATGCTAGGATGTTACTTCAGATCAAACAATCCCTTGAAACACCTCTGATTTGGCACGACAGGGTCATCAAAACCCCTGTTGACCTCTCAATAGGATTCAATATGTCTAAAGAATGTATGAAAGAAATAAAGAGCAAGGACATTCCAGATAGCGAAGCTGGCCTTGCAAATAAACTGAAGGAGGTTTATGATGAGCTTCGAGGAAACTGAACGAAAGGTCTTAGGTTGGGCAATTGACAGAGAGCTTTTCAAACAATCAGGACCTAGAAACCAGCTAGTAAAGCTTCATGAGGAGTTCACTGAACTCAGCACTGCCATCGATAGCAACAATAGGGACGATGTTATAGATGCAATAGGGGACATGATGGTAGTCCTTACCATGATCTCTCATATGTATTACACTAACCTAACTGCTTGTTACAACTCGGCTTATGAAGAGATCAAAGATAGAAAAGGAAAGATGATAAATGGCCTGTTTGTAAAGGAGAACTAGCTATGTCTCGTGAAGTTCCAGACTGGATTGACGGCTTCATGGAACTAACAGAGAATAGCGAGCCTCCAGTTTTATACCGTAAGTGGACTGCTATCTCAACAGTAGCCGCTGCCTTGCAGCGAAAAGTTAGATTCGACTTTGGCCTGTCTTTCACAGTCTATCCCAATCTCTACATTGTGTTAGTAGGTCCATCTGCCACTGGCAAGGGCACCTCGATGCGCTTTGCCTACGATATTATTGAGCAAGTTCCGCTGATTCGTCTTAGTGCTCAAGCCACTTCTCTGCAAGCCTTGATTCGAAGGATGAAAGAGAACAACTTGACAGATATTGATACTGTCACAGGCGAACAACACTTTCATTCGTCTCTAACTATCTTCTCTACAGAGTTCACTGTCTTCCTAGGGTATCAAAACAAAGAACTAATCTCTGCTCTGTGTGAATGGTATGACTGTCAGAGTCGCTGGAGCTATGAAACCATTTCAAGGAAACGTGAGGAGGTAATTGGTGTCTGGGTAAACATGTTAGCTGGGACAACACCTGATTCACTTCAGAGTTCCCTTCCTGTCGAATCAATAGGCGCTGGTCTTACGAGCAGAATCGTCTTTGTTTATGAAACCAAGAGAGCTAAGCTAGTTATTCTACCCACTAAGAGTGAACGTGAATTAGCGTTACAGCGAAGTCTTGTTAATGACCTCGAGAGCATCAATGCCCTTAGTGGCCCTGTTGGATATGAAGATGACTTTGTGGATTTCTACACTCAATGGTGCATAAATGCAGCTAAGAACCCACCTTTTGCAAATGATAGAAAATTTGATGGCTATAATGGACGGAGAAGAGAACTCCTACTGAAACTATCTATGATCTGCTGTGCTTCACGCACTGATGACATGATAATGACCTTGAAAGACATCGAAAGAGCAGCCAACTTACTTGCTGAAGTCGAAGTCAACATGGGCAAGGTGTTCAAAGGTATGGGCAAGTCCGACCTTGCAGGCTTGATTAACGATGCAATAGTTTACTTCTCCAACTCACAAACGCCTGACATTCCCTATTGGGAATTTGCCAGGCATTTTGAGGGTGATATGGATAAATGGTCTATGCAACGTGTCCTTGAGACACTTGAAGCTTCAAACATAATCAAGGTTATTGTAAGACCTGGTGCTGATTCTATAATACGTATAATACAGAAGCCTGATTGAGTTTGTTTAAAATTTAAACGAATTATTCCGCACTCATTAACTCTTCAAGCTTGGCTTCGAATCTATCAAGCATTTCAGGTGAAACATAACCAGCTTCCATTAACATCTCATACTCGGCCTCTAGCTTCAATCTGTCTTCAGGACTACTTTCTCTTTTCCAAATGTTGTAGTAATCCTGAGCTTTCCATTCTGGAGTCTTACTAAAGTTATGAACCCAACTCTCACGATGAGGAAGAGGAGCTACTCTTTCAATAAACTCTTTCTTCCTCCTTAAACTTTCTCTAATGTGTTCATCTTCAAAGCTATCAATGTATGCCTCTATGTCTTCCTCTTTTCCAACGCCCTTCCAGTAATACGCTATAGCATCAGCCTCTAGCTTCTTATTCCTAATATATCGTTCAAGGGCTTCGTCAACTGTAGCTTCACGCCTTGAAGCCATTGTATAGCTTCTTGGCTGAGTAACTCCTATCAAATTCTTAATTCCTGGCACTTCTGCTAACCAACAAGCAAGGTGCTGTTCTTTGATCTTTGGATCAAGATCACTCATAGAGGCATCGTATAGCTTGCCAAACAACCAAGCATATTCGTTGTTAGTCAGACCGAACTGCTTTGCAGCCGCTGACAATCTTGGCGCTGATAGCCCTGTCACACTTGCTATGTCCTTAGGTAGCTGACCAAGCTTTGGATTGTCCATCTCTTCATACTTACTCTTTGGAAACGGAAAGGTTTCCTCTGTCACCTTCTTAAATCTCCAAGTATTGACATTTCCAAAGTAAGCCAACCAAGCTGACACTGTCGGACTTATCGGCGTATCAACTGGCAGCGACCTTGTTATCGAGTCTACTAGTGCCTCATAATTCGGTTCTACATTCGTTAATCCAAGTTCATACAACATCTTCTTTGTCGCCAACCTAAATGTATTGTAAAAAGCAGCTACTATTGGATCAACTGGAACCTTAAGATAAAGCCATCTAGTATCTCCATTCTCATCTTCAAACTTAAATGTATCAAAAGGAAGTGGAACAACTACTGCTCCAACGTGAGCATGTTCTGGAATATCTCTATCAACTTCATCAGCAGTTAGAGCCATCCCTATGGTCATTGCTACCGTTGGAATCGCTATGTTTGCCAACCTAGCTATAAACCCTGCAGGGTCTTCCATTGCAGATTTTCCAAATACTCTCCCAGCGTTGTATCCAGCGCTAATGAAAGGACCTATTATCTTATCTATTTCTTTCACCAACCAACCGCCCTGCCTATAGGGTAATCTACTGACTGCAACCTCAGTTGCCTCAGTCGTAATGTCTTTATCCTTAAGTGCTTCTTCAACACTAATTCCTCTCTTCGCAGCTTCTTCCTTAACCACTCTATACATCACTGCAACTCTGTTCAATCTCTCCATGCTCTGTCCCCAGAAGCTCAGAGCATCCATCACTTTGCTATATTCTCCAGGAGGTCTAACTCCACGTCCGAGGAAGTGCTGTTCTCTCATTGTGAGAAAAGGCATCATACCGCCACTCTTTTCATACACACCTGTGATTTCTCCTCGATGAAGGACATCGTGGAAGACCTCTTTCATATCACTCCCTATCTGACCAATAAACTTTGGAGCAAACCAACTATACACCCTCGGATAGCTAACACTTCCATCAGGATTCTGAACCACTCTACGTGCATTGAAGAATGTGTGTGCTATGTCCATTGTTATTCCACGAGTCGTAGCCCATGCAGCTGATGTGCTAACAGCTAATGCCCTTGTTAGTTTAACTCCCATTATGGTGCTTAGGAAGTTAGACAACACAAAGTCCATATGCGGCCCTGTTGCAAGCAACTGCAATGCCACATCAGGGTGCATGTAGTAAACCTTTAGCTTTCCTTCTTTGTAATAATAGTCCTTAATCCATCCTTCAGGCACGTGTCTTTTACTTCCCTCTGCATCATTTTCAGGAAAAAGGAAGAATGGATTATCCCTGTGCTTGGCATCGAAGTCTCTTAATTGTAACTTAGCTCTTTGATTGGCGACTCTTCTTGCAATTCGGTTAGCTGTTTCTTTGTAAAGAACTCTCGAATCCGTCTCAAGCAATGTAATAGGACTGTTGGCTAAGAAGTCAATGCCTGAGTCTGTGCTTCTTATCAACTTATCCCCAATTGATACTCCTTTATCATACCTATAGTCATAAAGACTCTGAACGTTAAGGTTCTTCATCTTACGATACTTATGACTTTTGAGCACTTCACCTTCTTCGGCCGTCTTAATTCCCACCTCAACGAGTTCGTCAACCCATTTCTTTACATGATCAGACATTACCTTACTTGCCTTCTCTGCCAGAGCTCTTTCCTCTGGAGTCATGTTGAAATAGATATCTATCAAATTCTTCATTATTGCAGTGTTAGTAGGACTCATTCCTTTAGGCGGCTTAAACTCTTTCTCAGACTTATATCCATAGATATCCGTAAGTCTGTTAACCAAGTCAACTGCATCTACAGCCACTGTTAGATCCTTTGGCACTCCATCAAAGGCCTCTTTTCTCATCTCATAATACCACCTATCGGCAATGCCATCAGAGGCCTGACTAGCATCTATCCACTGCATAGCTTTGTAACCATCTGCTCCATACTTCTTAATTATTGCATTTCGGAGTTGCCCTCGCTGTTCATGGATAGCCCTGTAGCCACGAAAATAGAAACGATTGAGAAAATGATACAGGTCGAACTTCTTTGCATCTCTCGACGCCTCAAATGAGTCCATCCACTCATTCCCGCCTCTTGCGATAGGCCTTTGTTCAGGAGGAAGTTTACTCTCGTCGAGACGAATAGTTTTCTTTTCACCATAGCGTTGGATGGTCTTGATGGCGGAAGATAGTTTTTTAATAACTGAGGTAGGATCAACACCAAAGTAGAGATCAAGCCCAGGGTTTTCTGTTTGGTAGTTGCTTACATCTTTGATCCTATCCAACTCAGCCCTTTCATCTGCAGTGATTTTATTCATAAGCTCTTCATATGGTAGATCTCCATACTTGGCTCTGAGTTCATCAATATATAGTAATCCTTTGTCATTAGCTATACTCTCTGCATCTACCAACAACCCTTCCTCAGCTAGCATCTTGTCTAATGTCTCCCAAGGCGGCTCTGCCTTTCTCTGTTCAGCAGTCATAT
>DYKD01000024.1 GCA_020722765.1 Brevinema andersonii
TAACCGCAAAAGTCATATCAGTTAATGCAACCTAGTTTGGGACAAGGTCAAAAAAAAGCTGTAAGAAAAACGCGTTTTCTTACAGCTTTCAAAAAAAACCTTACGAAGAAATACTATTTCTTCTTCTTGGCTTTTTTGGCTTTCTTCTTAGCAGCCATTCCAAATCCCTCCCGTTGAAAAGGTTTTGTAACTGATTTAATATAACTTAAAATAAGATAAAAGTCAAATTTTTTTTGACTTTTTTTTTAAAAAAAAGATTTTCCTCTCCATGTATGAGTCGAATGATATTTTTCTTATGCATGATGATGATAACACATGCAATCAATGAACAGAAAATGATAATGCTGCTGTGAATCTGTTGATGAAAAATGATTCCTGAAAGAATGACAAAGAAAGGAAAACCAAAAGCAGAAAGTATCGATCCCAACGAAACATAGTTTGTCAATAACAGGACTAGAACGAACAGCACAAGAGACATTGCCAATGCCAAAGGTGAAAGGACACCAAGTGCTCCAATCGCAGTCGCAACACCTTTGCCTCCCTTGAAACCAAGGTAAGGAGAGAAAACATTACCTAAAATCGTGAACAACGCGACAAATGAAAGCTGGAAAGGTGGAAATTCAAACAAAAGAGAGGCAAACAATCCTGGAACCGCACCTTTTAATGCGTCAAGAAGCAAAACAGTAATGAACCAACGTGTTCCAAGAATCCTTTTCACATTCGTAGCACCGATGTTTCCTGATCCAGATTCACGGATATCAACACCCTTCACGGCCTTCACAACCAAAAATCCGGTTGGAATACCTGAAAAAAAGAATGTAGCAACTAAAAATCCAAAAAAAACCATCAATTCAATCATTTTCATATCCTTTTTAGGTCTTGATGACCAGATTTTTGTGAAAGGACTACTGATTTCCTTCTTTTTCCTTTCTTGTCTTTGATTTTGCCTGCAGAACAGGAAAAACTCCTGTCAAATTAAATTCTTTTCTAATCCTGTTCAACACATATCTCTGTCTTGTTTCTGGAAAATACTTTTTGTTATTGATAAACACTTGGTATATGGGAGGATTAACCTTGACCTGAGTGCCAAAATAGAGCCTTAACATCGGAGCAATGGAGTTTTTCTTCTGTAAATCCCTCAAAAACCTATTGAAGACCCCTGTTTCTATCCTCTTGAACTGACTTGCATGGACTTTTAACACAAGATCAAGTATGTCACGCACCCTCTGGCCTGTCAAAGCAGAGATCGTGATAACAGGAATATATTCAATATCAGCAATGATATCCTTCAAACCACGCATATATTCACCCATGGGAGTGACTTTTTTGTCTATCAAATCCCACTTATTAATGGTAATAATCAGACCTCTGCCAGCTTCCTGCACAAGCTCTATAATCTTCCTATCCTGTTCTGTTATTCCCTCCCGCGCATCAACCATAAGCACTGTTAATTCACAGTTTCGAAGGGTTTTAACTGTCCTATTGACAGAATAATATTCCACATCTTCGTGAACTTTTCCTTTTTTTCGCATCCCTGCTGTATCAACAATACGCAACTTATATCCATTATAAGTAATCAAAGTATCCACAGGATCACGCGTTGTTCCAGGCTTATCATAGACAATGGATTTCTCTTCTCCTGCCAGCCTATTCAAAAGTGACGACTTTCCAACATTCGGTTTTCCAACAATGCTAATACGGATCTCATTCTCATCCTTAACTTCGACTTCCTTATCAGGAATCTTTTTGGCTATGTATTCAACCAAATCACCTATTCCAAGTTGATGAGCCGCTGAAACCATGAAGATATCTTTGAAACCGAACTTATAAAAATCACCTTTTTCAGACTCGTATTCCTTCTTTCTAAGGTTATCCGCCTTGTTAAGAACCAGTACCACCTTATCTTCACAAACCCTGTGGAGAAGCCTGCTGATTTCATGGTCAATGGGAAGGCATTCCCTGATATCACAAAGAAAAATGACTAATCCTGCAGAAGAAAGCGCTTCAACACTCTTGGAATGCACGAGTTTGTTCAATTCATCTTCTGTATCGTTGAAAAGTCCGCCTGTATCAACAATACGACATCTTTTCCCTTCCATTAATACTTCAGTTGAAAGCAGATCGCGTGTCACTCCTGGCAACGGATCGATAATGGAACGTTTATGTCCTGTAAAAACATTGAAAAGAGTTGATTTGCCAGTGTTCGGTCTGCCTATGATGGCTACTGTAAATGGAATTTTCAAAAAGAATCCTTATTCCTGTGAATGAACTAAATAGAGATATTCTGAATGACTTTGTTGACCAATTGATCAGCTTCAGCTACACTCGACGCTTCAGCTATGATACGGATGATGGGTTCTGTGTTGGAAGGCCGGACAATGACCCAGGAATCTTCAAACAGGACCTTGATCCCGTCAAGAGTGTCCATTTTCTGTCCTGCAAAGATCTTGCGCACCTTTTTTTCGACCATGGCAGTATCCATGTCCCTTGCAGGCATTGTTTTTTTGACAATTGAATATTGCGGAAGAGTGGCCTTCAACACAGAAACAGGCTCCTTCATTTCTGCCATATACTGGAGCAACAAGGCCATGCCTGCGAAACTGTCACGTCCAAGGTTCATAGGAGGATAGATGACTCCGCCATTTCCTTCTCCGCCAATGACACTTTTTACAGCAAGCATCTTCTTGGTGACATTGATCTCTCCTATCCGCGTACGATAAACTGGACAGCCATATTTTTCCGCAACCTTCTCATCTGCAAGAGATGTTGCTGTATTAAGAACCACAGGACCTTTCTTTTTTCTCAAAATATGATCCATGACCAAAGCCAGTGTGTATTCTTCACCTAAAGGCTCACCTTTTTCTGAAACGCAGGCGAGCCTGTCAGCATCAGGATCTTGCGCAAAGCCTATATCTGCCTTGCTTTTCTTGACAAGCTTGCACAGATTCCCCAGGTTTTCTGGCAAAGGTTCTGCCTTGCGTCCGAAAATCCCATTTGGAATATTATTGATAGAAACAACCTTACATCCCAATTTTTTCAGGAAAACCTCAGTGATTCCCGCACCTGCACCGTTTACAGGATCCAAAGCCACTGTAAACTTACCTGCACGAATCTTTTTAACGTCTACTTTTGAAAGAATCGCGGAAAAATAGGATTCAGCAACCTCTTCTGGATTCCTTGTCTTTAGGAAACCGAGCTTATCCCAAGAAGCAAGAACGAAACTTCGTGATTCATAGATTTTAACAACCTTCCCAGCCTCAACAGGACCAAGAAAACAGCCAGTACTGTCAATCATCTTCAAGGCATTCCATTGGAGAGGATTATGAGAGGCTGTGATAGCTAATCCTGCGGAAGCCTTCAGTTTTCTCACCATAAAAAGCACTGTAGGAGTCGGAACAATACCGATATCAATCACATTACATCCAGAAGCAAGAAGCCCTGCCACGACTGCGGGTTTCACCATTCTGAGCGTAGGACGTGAATCGCTTCCTAAAACGACAGTACCACCTTTTATGAAAGATCCAAACGCCTGACTGAACCGTACAATCAGATCGGGTGTAAGACCGTCCGGCTTACCAATGACACCACGCACTCCTGAAATACTGACTTTAAGGTGTTCACTCATGGAAAATTCCTTTTATATTGGGTTGAATTTCAAGCCAACTCTTTCATAGACACTTTCTCATCGAAAAAAGCAAAAAAGAGAAATCATCACAGGCAAGGAGCATATCCTAAGTGACTGTAATATATCCATTTTTTTAATGAAAGTCAAAAGTGAAATGAGTTATAGCCATGCATGCAAAGTGACGGATGTATGAATGTTCGAGAATCCTGAAGAGTAAAGATGATTCATGGTATTCATGTCATAAGACGGGACATAACATTCAAGAAGGCTTCCAGGGTATGAAGATGCCAGAAAAGCTGATATTTTTTTGGCAAGAACAGGAACAGATCCTTTTTTTGCTCCCATCATCCTATTAATCCTAAAAACTTCCTTGCATGAAATTTTTGAAGGCGTTGTTTCCTTTTCTATAACGGCATAACCAAGATCTTCCTTATCACGCCAAAGCAGGGAAGATCCGGCCTTGAGATTGTTAAGAACATTCTCCTGATAGATTTTTTCGATTCTTGTTTTTTCGTTCTGAGAAAAAAACGAATCGTGCAGGAAAGCGATTGGATGACAATACAGGCAGGGCAAGTTTTCAGGATATATTGTTTCAAATGAAAAAGAATCCTTTGAACCTTCTGGACGGTCTGTCTGGTAAGAACGAAAAGTAGCCCATTCCAGGATTTTCTTAAAACCGCTTTTTTCATACAGATGGATGGCAGGAAGGTTGGCAAGATCTGTTCCCACAGTGACGAGGTCCACTCCATTCTGTCTGAAAAGATTCATGACATGTGCAACAAGTCTTGTTCCTACCTTGAAAGTTGAATTTCGTAATTCTTCCTTAACTGCAAGAAGGATAATGGAAGCGATCTTCTTTCCCAAGGCTTCACTCAGGGTTTTATAACCACCATAGACGATAAACCCCATGATCTCGCCATGCAAGTCAGATACAAAACAATGTTTTTTTTCAGACTCAACAGCAGGTCTTGTCCATTGTTCCCAGATGATTTCGTTGGCCTGCTGCTCAGAAAAAAAGGAATCTACATGGAACGGAGTGAGGGAAAAAGAAGTCGTAGAGATATTTTTTACTTGGGAAAAGTCTGCGTCCACATATTTTCGGATCATCATGATCTGGAAACACATCTATCGAAAAAGACGTTAAAAATATTCCTAACCTATCAGATCATCTTTGAAGACAGCGCCCGTATTTGCCGAGGAAACCTGTTTTGCATAACGTGCCACATACCCTGAAAGGTTCTTTTGTGGCATAGGCTTCCATTCTGCCTTGCGTTTAGCAAGCTCTGCATCATCAATCTTGATGTTCAAGGAATGGTTGGGAATGTCAATGTCAATAATGTCACCTTCTTTCACAAGTGCGATGTTTCCACCATCTGCAGCTTCAGGAGAGACATGTCCGATGGCCGCACCACGCGTACCTCCCGAAAAGCGGCCGTCTGTGATGAGAGCGCAATGTTCGCCCAACCCCATACCGACAACAGCAGAGGTTGGCTGCAACATTTCGCGCATTCCGGGTCCTCCACGAGGACCTTCATTCCTGATAATGATGACATCAGCTTTCTTTATCTTTCCGCCATAAATAGCCTTGATTGCATCTTCTTCAGAATCAAATACCCTGGCAGGACCAGAATGTTTCAGCATGGATTCATCAACACCAGACTGTTTTACAACAGCCCCATCTGGCGCAAGGTTACCAAAAAGTATGGCTATGCCACCACTCTTATGATAAGGATTATTAACAGGCCTGATGACTTCCTTGATCAATGATTTTTTACCTTTGATATTGTCACCGACTTTTGTCCCATTCGCTGTTGGAAGATTCCTGTTAATGACTCCTAGTGTATCCAACTCGCCCATCACAGCTTGTATTCCACCAGCCTCGTCAAGATCCTGGACATGATGTGGTCCAGCAGGGCTGAGATGACAGAGATGCGGAACCTTCGCGCTCACTTCATTGAACATTTCCAGCTTCATCTTGAAACCTGCGGCATTAGCAATGGCAGGGACATGAAGAACAGTATTTGTAGAACAGCCAAGAGCTACATCAACGGCAAGAGCGTTTCGTATGGAAGCCTCATTCACTATGTCTCGCATCTTAACATCATTTTTCACAAGTTCCATGACCTTCATGCCAGCAGTCTTAGCCAAACGCAAGCGAGCCGCTGTAGCACCAGGGATTGTTCCATTTCCTGGGAGAGCAACTCCGATCGCTTCTGAAAGGCAGTTCATAGAGTTTGCAGTGAACATCCCTGAACATGATCCACAACCAGGGCATGCGCTATCTTCCAATTCACAGAGTTCTTCTTCTGTCATGTTCTTGTTTGAAACAGAACCGACACCTTCAAAAACAGTAATGAGGTCAACATCCTTTCCTTTATGCCGACCTGCATACATGGGTCCACCCGAAATCAGTACAGTTGGCACATTCACACGCAACCCACCAATGAGCATTCCTGGAGTGACCTTGTCACAATTCGGAATAAGAACAAGTCCGTCAAACGGGTAGGCTGACGCCATCAGTTCGACAGAGTCTGCAATAAGTTCACGTGAAGGGAGGGAATACTTCATACCGAAATGTCCCATGGCAATTCCATCACAGATACCAATGGTATTGAATTCCATAGGGGTTCCACCAGCCATTCGCACACCTGCCTTGACAGCTTCAGCTATATCCTTCAAGTGCATGTGACCTGGAATAACCTCATTAAACGAATTTGCGATTCCTATGATAGGTCGCCTAATTTCTTCATCAGTATACCCAATCGCTTTCATAAGGGATCGATGAGGCGCCCTTTCAATCCCTTTTTTCATAAGGTCACTACGCATGATATTCTCCTTGGCGGAAAAGCCCGCTATACTTATCGTTTCGATGTTCAAATTATTGTTTTTTTTACAAAAAGACAAATTTGTTTAACGGCAAATATTCTCGTTTTTCATCCTATTTTGAGGAGTTCAAGCGAATCGATTGGGCTTTCTCCAGGGAAAAGCAAGTGCAAGGATGGAGCCACAAGAAGAAAAAAGCTTTGATTGAAGGGAACAAAGAAAAACTTCATGATCTTGCTGAATGTAGAAATGAGACACATTGGAGGAATAGCCGGTCCCTTCGACTGAGCTCAGTGACCGGGAGGAAAAACCAGTTTCACTGCGGCAGGAAATCCTTATCTCTGAGTTTCTTGTGGAATGTCACAGCAAACCTGTGAGCCTCGTCACGTACGCGCTGTAACAGGTGCAAGGCCTTGGAATCCCTCTGTAATCGTATCGGCTCTTTCACACCAGGCCTGTAAATTTCCTCTTCTTTCTTTGCTAATCCTATAACAGGAACATTTCGTATTTCCAAAGCGTTCAGACTGCGTAGTGCAAACTCCAGCTGTTGAGGTCCTCCATCAATCAAAATGAGATCCGGAAGCCCGATTCCCTCATTCAAGACCCTCTGATACCTACGTCCAATCACTTCCTGCATTGTTGCAAAATCATCACTGCCCACAACTGTCTTTATCTTATAATGCCTGTAATTTTTCTTGTCAGGAAGTCCATTCTTGAAAGAGACCATTGACGCAACAGGATACTTTCCTCCAAGATTGGAATTGTCAAACCCTTCAATGCGGAAAGGCATCCTTGGGAGTGAAAGAGCCTCCTTCAAATCCAGCAGAGACCTGTCCTTTTCCCTGGACTCTTTTTCTACGAAAAACTCATCCAGCTGATGTCCTGCGTTCAATTCAAGAAGCCGCATGAATCGCAACTCATTCTCTTTCATGGAAGTCCGTATTTCCAGAGGATGGTCGAACTTGGCCACAAGCCATTCCTTGACGCTTTCCGCATCGTCCACCATGAAGGGAAGCAAGACAACATCAGGTAATTCTGAGTTTTCAGTATAAAATCTACGGATGAAATTGGAAAGCACATCTTTTGCGTCCTCTCCGATCCTGTCTTCATGAATGAAATTCCTTCGTCCTGTAATTTTCTCATTCCTGATGAAGAAGACAGTCAGGTTATAAAAACCGTCTTTTGCAACTGCATGGAAAGCATCCACAGATTCCGCGTCATCCATGTTAACATGTTGCTTCTCTTCCAGCTCCTTTATGGAAGCCAGCACATCCCTGATTTTCCCTGCCTGTTCAAAAAGTTTCTCTTCAGAAAACTGACGCATCTGCCTTTCCAGATCTTTCAGAAGCGATTCATATTTTCCGTCCAGAAAAAGTTCTACATCAACAATCTGATCCTCATATTTCTCAATAGGAACTGTCCCCATACAAGGAGCGAGGCATTGCCCCATCTGATAATACAGGCATGGCTTTCCCACTGCTTTTCCAAAATCCAGTGCCCGATCACATTTTCGTAATAGGAAATTTTTCTTGATGAAGTCATAGGTCTTCCGCATCGCTCCTGAATTCGTATAAGGTCCGAAATAGGAGCGGAACCTATCCTTCTTATGTCGGACTACAAGAAGCCGCGGATACGGTCCGTTTGAAATGGCAAGATAAGGATAACGCTTGTCATCTTTGAGCCTGATGTTGTAAGGTGGTTTTTCCCTCTGGACAAGATTGGCTTCCAGGATGAAAGCTTCCGTCTCATTGGCAGTGGCATAAAATTCCAATCCACGTACTTTTGCAGTGAGGAACTTGGTCTTGATATCCTTGACGCTTTCCCTGAAATAGGAACTCACACGCTTCTTGAGGTCAGAAGCTTTCCCGATGTAAAGGATTTTTGACCTGGCATCTTTCATTATATAGACACCAGGTGCATGTGGAAGATTTTTCAGCTGTATCTCGAGATTGTCCTCTTCCATTTTCGCTTCTTATCAATCACACGAGCAGCTTGAAAACCACCTGTAACTTCTCTTTCAAAGCAGGCTTCGGCAAAGCTCCGACAAGCTCATCTACCTTCTTGCCATTCCTGAAAAACATAAGAGTGGGAATGGACATCACATTGAATTTCTGGGCTGTTTCAGGATTCTCATCAACATTCAGTTTGCCTATGACTACACGTCCCTTATACTCCTGAGACAGGTCTTCCAGCACAGGACCTATCATCTTACAAGGTCCGCACCATTCAGCCCAGCAGTCCACAACCAGGTTATCATATTTTTTGACAGCCTCTTCGAAATTCCCATCCGTAACAGGAACAGTCTTTTCTGGAGAATCAGGAAGTTTTTCCTGCTCCGCTTTTTCAGCTAATTCTTTAGCATGAATTTCCGCAAACTTCGACGATGCATAGCTGAGCACCTGGTCAATAAACTTTTTTTCTGGCTGGCCACCCACTGTAATGCTGGCCATATCTCCATTGATCACCTGTTGTGGAACAGACGAGACATTATACCGCGCTGCAAGAAGAGTGTTTTCCTGGGCTTCGACGCATTCTGAAATAATTTTTCCTTTGGACGCTATGGAAAGCCTATGAGCCAAAACAGCGGATTTTGGACAATACGGGCAGGTCGGTGTCACAAAAACCTGGATGCGCGTTTCCTTGTCTGTCAGAGCTATCTTTTCAAGAGCTTCCTTATCAAAACCGCTCTCATTCCGTGAGACAAGCAGGATAGTCTCAATAACTCCTGAAGCTTCATACCCGACTGGGGCACCATTATAGATGATGCGGTATCCTTTCTCTTCTCCGATCATCACTGAAGGTGCTGTTGCAAGACCATGTTTTTTAGCCAATTCATCCGTTATGCTCAATTCAGTAAATCTTATTTTCGGATTAAGGCTAGCCAGCTCTTTTATGAAGGAAAGAGTGAATTCATTCAATTCAACAAGAGACTGTTCCATGTTGATTTTCTGTGTAAAAACCTTGACATCAACCTCATCCACCATCTCGGAATCCAGTTTTTTCTTTATGATTTCCTGGGATTGTGCATCTATGACTGGCATGTAAACCTCCAAAAAGGATTTTTTAATGATACAATATAAGGTCATCCTTCAGAAAAGTCAAAAGTATAACACTTTTTTTGACTTTTCATTAATTTATAGCTACTTTTTTCCACTATGGATAAGGAACAAATCGTCATAGCTTCAGATCATGCTGCGTTTCAAACCAAACAGAAACTCAGGGTTTTCCTCGAAAAAGAAGGCTTTGATGTCATTGATGACGGTACAGACTCCCCTGAAAGTTGCGATTATCCAGACTATATCTCCAAAGCGGCTTCTCGTGTAAGTTCAGGAAAATTAAAAAGAGGGATTGTTCTTTGCGGTTCAGGTGTTGGCGCTTCCATAGTAGCGAATAAATTCCCTAACATACGTGCGGCACTCGCTTGGTCTCCTGCCATAGCCAAACTCGTCAGAGAACACAATGATGCCAACATCCTCGTCTTGCCAGGCCGTTTCATGAGCGTGGGAAAAGCAAAAGCATCTGTCAAACAATGGCTTAAAACACCTTTCTCACAGGGTGTAAACCATAAAAGAAGAATAGCTAAAATTCTGGAAATTGAAAAAACACTTAAGCTTTCACTCCTGCTCATACTCTTCCTGTTTGCATCACATCTAATGGGGAAAACAATGGAATGGTCAGGCGACCATCTAGCGGCACTCATAAAACAAAACGTCCAATATTCCAGGCAGGAAAACACAATTAGCCTGATGATAGACTATAACCTACCAACTGAAGACGAGAACACGGAACTGTTCCTTGATTTTAACAGGTCCAACTCTTTGGAAGACCTCGCAGGAAACTACAAAGTGAAATCATTCAGCCTTTTTAACAACAAACCAGTGATGTTCAGAAACAGCATTTCAGGAGGCTTCATCCTTCCTGGAAACAAGGTTGTCATCAACACAAAACCGGAAAATCATCTCAACAACCAGAAAGACCTTGAAAGTTTTTCCATTTCCTTCTGGCTTCACCCCACAATCAATGCATCAGGGATGAGGACAATATTTGAAAAAGGGAATTTCAAGGAAGGGAAACATTTCGGAATGAAGATTTTCCTAGCTGAACAGAGAATCAATTTCCGTTTCAATAATTTCTTTTTTGACAGCCAGAATAGACCCATCAGTCTGGAAGCCCGTTGTTCACAAGTAGCGTCATTGGGAGAATGGAATCACTATGCGCTTTCCTATGACAATACCACTGGAAAAATGACTCTCTTTCTCAACGGCGAAGAGAATACCGTTGTCTGGGCCACATCGTCACGCCAACCCGAATCGGAAATCCTCACTCCACGTTTCAACGGCAATTCAGACATGATTTTTGGAGGCCAGCCGTTTGGATATATTGATGACTTCCTCATCACAAGAAATGCTTTTGACATGGTTCCCTTTGCAACCATTTTCAAGGGACAAAGAGGGCTTATCCTCACAGATACAATCAAAAACGATTTCAACAATTCAAAGATCCAGTCCATACTTCTGAACAACAAACCTTCAGAACAGGGTTTTCAAATACAGATCAGGACTTCACAGGAATATTTCGATCCGGAGGACATAAAACCCGATTGGCACGATTTCAAGGAAATCGTCGAAGGAAAATATTTCCAGGTGCGTCTGGCACTCGTTTCAGATGAAAGCATGCGCTCTTCCCCCGTGCTGAAATCACTCATCATCAAGACTGCTGACATGAACAATATTGAACCTCCTTCTCTCATCACTCTGACCGTTTCAGGACAGGACCTTCTTGTGGAGTGGAACAAGATTTTTGACAAACGTCTTAAAGGCTATTTTGTACATGTAAAAGACATACACGGAGAACAGATCAAGTTTGATGCAGGCAACACGACTTCCTTCACGGTTACGGATCTGAAGGACGATGAGGACTATTTCATATCAATTTCATCTTACGATGATACAATTCCGCCTAACGAAAGCAAGACATCCAAAGAAAACCGAATACATTTCAACTACAGGAGTCACGGGAATGAATGAAAAACAACTTTACAAACCATACACTTTAGGACCTGTTGATTATTGGATTGCAGGAATTATTTTTGTCATAGGTCTCCTTCTGTACGGATATACAACCTCGCCTGGCATCTGCGCTGGTGACAGCGGAGAACTCACGTCTGCGGTCTTCTTCCTTGGAAACGCGCATTCTCCAGGGTATCCGCTCTATTGCGTTGTTGGAAAATTCTTCATGAACATGTTGCCTTTCCTTGGACGCGCTGTCTACAGGTTGAACATGATGTCTGCCATCCTTGGAGCTGTCACTGTCGCAATCATCTTCATGGTCATGGTAAAACTCCTCGGTCGCATCACAAATGCCCAGGATGAGACAGAGCAGTCTTCTGTAGCACCGCATGTCTGGCTCCTCACACGCCTTCCCGCGTTGGCAGCTGCATTCTTCATGATGTTCAACTTCGAAATATGGGCACAGACAACACTCTCTGAAGTCTACACCCTCAACGCTGTTATCTGCCCCTTCCTACTTCTCATACTCCTGGTATGGGACGAAAAAGTGATTCTCAAACCAGAAATCCTGGAAACCAACGATTACTATTGGAATCAGGCATCCAAGATGATCTATGCTTTCTATTTCCTCCTGGCATTCAACCTTGGAAACCACCACATCCTGCTCGGATACATTGTTCCTACATTTTTCTTCATCATATCCAGATATGTAAAAGGTAATTCCTTCAAGACTTTGATGATTGCAGGGACAATCGCTTATTTCATAACTCTTTTCAGGATAGGAAACATCTCCATTCCCTCTTTCTTTCTTGTCATTGCAATATTAACAGCAGCCCTCGCTCCCATGTTCAACAAGAGCAAAAAGGTCTACATTGTCCTTATGATTGCAGGTCTCTTTGCAGGCCTAGGTCTTCTCATCTACCTTTACATGCCTATCCGTGCTACAGCATACACTCCTCTTCACTGGGGAGTTCCAAATACCTGGGAACGCTTCTCAAATGTCGTGTTAAGAAAACAGTATGCTGGATTCGCCCAAGTCTCAAGCCTTTTGGATCCTGTCTATAGGTTCGAACAGCTGATGGTCTGGTTGAAATGGCGCTTTGAATCTTTCACATGGCCAGTTCTTCTCCTTGTGATCCCTGGTCTTATCAATCTTTTCAAAAAAGACAGACGCTGGTTCTGGTTTACACTCTCATTTATACTTTATTATGATATCGGCCTGCTCATTTTCAACAATTTCCGTGACACGCCACGTGACAAATTCTTCGCAGAAGTTTTCTGGATTCCCTCTTATCTCATTACAGCTATCTGGCTCGCTTACGGTGTCCAGTGGCTCATAGTCCAAGCAGTCAAACATTGCAAAAAAATCAACCTTTCCGCGAAGAATGCGGCTATTGCTGTTCTTGTCATTGCATTCATACTTGCCGGTCTTCAAGGCATTCATAATTTCACACCTAACAACAACCATAACAATTGGGAAAACGACAACTACGGCAGAAACATGATGACCACACTTGACAAGAACGCCATCCTCTTCACTGAAGGTGGAGACAACCAGGTGTTCTCAATGCTCTACCATCATCTTGTCGAACACATGAGACCGGACATCACCGTTTGGGACCAGAAAGGAAATGTGTTTGAAGGCCTCTATGGCGATCTCATGAGGATCACGCAGAACCAGTTGAGTGAAAATTATATAACCGGGGATTACAGCCAGTGGACAACAGAAAGACCCATCTACTACACATGGAAAGATTTCAACCGTATTGAAGAGATCAACAAACGATATTACACAAGCAAAGGGCTTCCCCGCAGGGATTTCCAGACTGTAGGGATCCTTTACAGGATTGTACCCGCAAACGTCAACTATACACAGCCCATCGAATACTGGGATTACTACAAGTTCCTTTGGAAGGATCTTACAAACCAGGCAGTACACTGGGATTATCTTGCACGTGAAATTATCGCGAACTACAATTTCCAGTATGGCGACCGATATCTTACCATGGCAGATGAAATCAGACAGGCTTACAATTCAGGCGCACAAATCCATAAAGGTGTCCTGAGAAAAGATATGATTGCTAAAATCGATGAGTATGAGACAACTGGTTTCCAATATTATTCTGACGCAGCAAGATATGGGTATGATATGGTTGCCATCCATTTCAATAACGCCATTTTCATTGAACAGAAAGCCGTTCAGTATATCAGGGAACGGAAAAATGACAAGGCTCTTGAACTCTATACACAGGCTATTGAACGTTACAAAAAAGCGATCATAGCTGACAAGGGCGAAGTCCGAGCCTACAACAATCTGGCCATGGTCTACGAGAAGAAAGCGAATCTGGACTGGAAAAACGAACTGACATATCTTTCCAATGCGAAAAAAGTTCTGGAAAAAGCCCTGAAAATAAACAAGGGATTCGACCAAGCAAAAAACAATCTCCAAAGGATTTCCGGCAAAATTGATTTTCCAGTCTCGAAAATAGAGGAATTACAGAAAAAAATCGATGCAAACCCGAAGGACAAAGCGTCTGTGGACAAGCTCCTTGATGCGCTCCTGAAACGTGGAGAAATTGACATGGCAGACCAGTTCCTCAGGAACATTGTCAAGTTCTATCCGAATGACTGGCACTATTACCAGGTTCTTGCTTCCATCAACGCACAGATGCAACGACCTGACCAGACCATCTATTTCCTTGAGCAGATGGGTCGCCTGCAGCCTGCAAATGCAGGAATCTGGTTCAACATCGCAGAAATCCAATACAGAATGGGACAAATGGCAAATGCGGCACGCAACTATAACAAGGTCCTTCAATTCGGACCATCAAATCCACAGTTCGCATCCTTTGTAAACCAGGCACAACAGAGACTCGTAGAAATCCAGAATCGCAGGTAAACTCCCATGTCCCTAGACCTCTCAAGTCTTGAACTATCGGTCAACGCATTACAGGCATCCATTGAGACGTATTCACTTCATAGCGGAACAACATCGGACTCCCGTTTGAGAGAAACATTAAAATTCCTCTGAGTACCCTGGCGCATCTCTTAGAAAAACTACAGGAGTCCCCACTTCCTTTCAGAGTTGATCTCCAAGATTGGCACACCATTTCTGAGAACTTTAAGAATATCATACTGCAAAATTATGAAACTTTGTGAAAGAGGATCCCCTTCCTCTTTTTTTGACAATCCTCCCCTTTTCTTATAACTTATCCGTCATGCACAACTCAAGGTCAGTCACATCATGGATTTAAAACTTGTCCTAGACAATTATCTCAGGGAAAACCCTTCCAGCATCGAGGGAACCCGTGTCAGACCTGCCAAAGAAGGTGTTTATTCAGACTTCCCTTCTACCTTAAATCCACGCCTCGCTTCTGCACTACAGGCGAATGGAATCAAGAACCTCTACTCCCACCAGGCAAAAGCGTTCGATGAAGTTTCCAAAGGGAACAATGTCGTCATAGTCACACCAACTGCTTCTGGCAAGACCCTTTGCTATAACCTACCTGTAGTGAATACACTTCTGGATAATCCTGACCTCAAGGCCATTTACCTTTTTCCTACAAAAGCCTTGGCACAAGACCAGACAAAAGAACTGAACCAGCTCCTCTCTTCCATACAAGGCAATAATGGACTAAGGGTATATACCTATGATGGAGACACTCCCCAATCCTTAAGACAATCCATAAGGACAAAAGGCCAGATCATCATCACAAACCCGGACATGCTCCACTCAGGAATCCTTCCCAATCATCCTAAGTGGATAAAGATTTTTAAAAAACTCAAGTATGTGATTATTGATGAAATCCATACATACAAAGGCGTATTTGGAAGCCATTTTGCAAATCTCATGGAGCGCCTTTCCCGCATTGCGGCCTATTATGGGGGAAACATCCAGTTTGTCACTTGTAGCGCTACAATCGCAAATCCGCAGGAACTCACAGAAAAACTGATCAGCAGGAAAACAGTACTCATCAATGAAAGCGGAGCGCCACAGGGTGAAAAGCATTTCATTTTCCATAACCCACCTCTTATAGATGTGGAACAGGGAATCAGACGCGGCACAATCCTGGAAAGCGTGCATGTGGCAGTCCCTTTCATTAAAGCAGGTTATCAGACAATCATCTTTGCTGGATCACGTCTCAAAGTGGAACTCATAACAAGCTATCTGCGAAAAAGACTTCCTGAAAACGCAAAAACCATTTTCGGATATCGCGGTGGCTATCTCCCCAATGAACGCAGGGATATCGAACGTGGAATCAAGAACAAGGAATACATGTGTGTTGTCTCGACAAACGCCCTGGAACTTGGTGTTGACATAGGATCTTTGGATATCGCCATACTTGCAGGATATCCTGGAACCGTTGCATCTTTCTTCCAACAGACCGGAAGGAGCGGACGAAAAAACAGGCTTTCTGTCGCCATTCTCATAGCAGGTAACAATCCTCTTGACCAGTTCCTTGTACGTAATAGCGTCCTGTTTGAACAACAGGCTTCAGAAGCTGCTCTCATCAATCCCAAGAACATCTATATTTTTCTAGACCACATCAAATGCGCCTCTTTTGAGATCCCTTTTTCAAAGGACGAAACATTCCGAGGCGAAAACATCCAGGATATCCTGAAATTTTTAGAAGAAAGCCATATTGTGAAATTTACTGATGACAAATACTACTGGACTGAAGACGCCTATCCTGCTGAAAACGTCTCGCTCCGCAGCACGAACATCGGAAATTTTATTATTGTGGATACCACTGGTGGCAAGCAGGAAATCATTGGTGAGACAGACAGGGGAGCGGTCATCACCACTCTTTATCCTGAAGCGATTTACATCCATCTTGGAAAACAGTACCAGGTCCGCAAACTTGACTGGGACGGCCAGAAGGCTTTTGTGGAAGAATCGAACGCTGATTATTATACTGATGCGCTTTCAAAGACTGACTTAAAAATCCTCAACATCATGAAAGAGGAGGAAGCTATCAATGGCATGAAACTTTTCCTGGAAGTCCTGGTACGTACCATGGGTGCCAAATTCAAGAAGATCAGATATCAGACCCATGAAAACATAGGGTTCGGAGACATCCAGCTTCCTGTGGAAGAGATGCACACCACGTCCTTTGCGCTCTCACTCCCGGAAGAAGAATTTAACAGTATGAAAGAGAATGACAGGCCTTCTGTGCTGCAAAGCATAGGTTATGCTTTGAGGAACATCGCGCCACTCTACCTCTTCTGTAGTCCTCAGGACATAGGCCTTTCTGAACAGATGAAACCTGCATTGATAGAAAAACCTACCATCTTCATCTACGACAGGTATCCAGGTGGAATCGGATTGGCTGAACAACTTTTCAAATCATCATCAGACCTTGTACTCGACGCGCTCATGACAGTCCGTTCATGTCCATGTGAACAGGGATGCCCTTCCTGCATTGGTGCCCAGGATGAGTACAGAGGTTCTGGAAACATCAAAGGACTTGTCTTGAATATCCTTCAGAAGATAAGCCTTTCAGAACAATAAGGAGATCACTTTGTACAGGAAAAAGACACCTTACTCTTACAGGTCCAAAAAGAAACTTCCCATCATACGGATCATTCTCATCACTGGAGGGATAGTCCTGCTTTTCTTTCTTGGCCGCAACATGATTTTTCTCGCTCCTTACCTTTCAGATGACCACCGCAGATTCAGGGAAGTGGGCAAGCAGATCGAGCTTCCTGTTTCCAACCTTCCAGATCCTGAACAGAAAAACCATTACCAGACAATCATCAACAATCTGCAAAAAATCGTGGATAAGGATGCTACAAAAACCCTGGACTGGCTCAATCTTGGAAAAGCCTATCTCTACAAAATGAGGATTGAAAACAGTCCTGAACTCAAACTCATACTTGCAGACAGGGCTATCCAGAGTTTGCGAAAAGGCTTTGCAGTTTCCAAAAGCGATCCTGATGCTCAATTCTCCTATTATCTCGGAGAAGCTTATGTTGTAAAAGGATCCGACTACTATTTTGATGCCCTAAAATCCTACCAAGCCGCCAAAAAAGGATATTACGATAAGGATCCTGATCTTGAAAAAAAGATGGCTTACCTCTACCTTTCCAAAGGCGAGTACACGATTGCCAACAAGCTTTATATAGGGCTTCTCAAACGTGACAAATCACCAGAAGTATACTGCTATGCCGGAGTCTCTTACTACTACCTTAAAAAATCGGAACTTGCAGAGCAATATCTGAACTATTGCATTGATTCCTACAAGGATGATCCTGAGGGGAAGATTGATCCGGCCTATCTTGTGACAGCATTCATGTATATTGGAAGGATTTATCTTGACAAGAACATGTTTGACATTGCGGAAAACCATTTCAGGAAAGCCCAGTCCATTGACCCTGACAATATCGAAACGCTCAAGATGATTTATGACCTTTACAACGAAATCGGGAATAGGACGCAGGCCAAACTCATTGAAAACCGTATAAAGGAAATAGGAAAAAAAGCTTTGGAACAGCAGAAAGCCTTGACATCCAAAAAGGTACCTGCAAGACGTTAAAAAATCCTCTTTTTTCAGATTTTTTAAGTTTAATATCCAGCACAAACCTTCCGATAATATAGTAACATCATACTGGAAGTGGAAGGTGCCTATGTTCCTCACTATTGAAGTGACAAAAGAAAGCGATAGTTTCAATGCACGCTGCGTGGAACTGGATGTGGATGTCCATAGTGACACTTCTGAACATGCCATAGAAAAGCTCAAGAAAGTGATTGATTTCTATATTTCTACTGCGCGTGAAGAGGACGAAACAGCTCCTCCCCTTTCCATGAAAAAAATAGACACCACAAACGAGATCGTCCACTAACCGTTACGTTAGAATTTTTCTTCTACTTGATAATCCCTAAACCAACAGAACTTTCAAAGACTTTTAACTGAAAAAAATGCTTTCGCTTGACAGATTTCTCCTCGTAAGAACTCGTCGAAATGACAGAACTTGTCGTCTCAAACGCAGGAACAATAATGCTTGTCATCTCAAACGTAGTGACAAAGTTTCTGATAAGTTGTACTTAAAAACTGTTCCTTCCATATAATCGAGATCGATGTCGGAGTCTGTTGCGCTGCGGCTTTGACCGGTTCATTTCTCCCAGCCAAAAAAAGGACCGATCTGCTTTTCTTTGACTCTTTATCCTAAAAAAGCTATACTTTTTCCATAATTCAAACACGGAGTAACAATGAAAAACCAATATATTGAAGGTCTCAAGGAAAACATGAAAGTCGATTCCCTTTTTGCGGTACGCCAGTTCGATTTCAAATCTTTCAGGCCGGACAGCGGGAAAAAAGGACAGTTCCTTGTCATGACATTGACAGACAAGACAGGTGAGATACAGTGCGTCCTTTTCGACAACGCTGATTCATTGAAGGATAGGATAACACAAGGGTCTGTAGTACGTGTCACAGGAAACTCCAACATTTTCAGGAGCAATCTCCAGATCCAAGGCAATTCTGTTACAATGGTCGAAGACTCAGAATATGACATCTCGGACTTCCTTCCCGTTTCTCCCCGTGATCCAGAAGAGATGAAACAGACGCTATTCGCACTCATCGCAAGTGTTGGTAACTCTGAAATCCGTGAATTTCTCTCTTCGCTTTTCAAGGATCCTGTTTTTTCTGGTAACTTTTTCAGGGCTCCTGCCGCGATCCAGATACACCACGGTTATTTGCATGGTCTTCTTGAGCATAGCATTGAGACAGCCCAGATCGCCTTGGGTGCTGCACGCTACCATACGTCCATTGACAAGGACATTCTTGTGGCAGGAGGGCTTCTCCACGATGTCGGAAAACTTGAAGAATACGAATATGGAACTGTCATAGAAATGACAGACACAGGAAAACTGGAAGGCCATCATGTCATAGGACGTGAGATCCTTTTCAAGGAAGCTTCAAAAAGAAAAATCAGCCTCACAACTCCTTGGCTCAGGCATATATCCCACATCATCCTTTCCCATCATGGAAGGCTGGACTGGGGTGCTGTTGTCGTACCTCAGACTATGGAAGCGAACCTGATCCATCTTGCTGATCTCCAGTCAGGAAGGGCAAACCAGATCGTCAAGGACATTGAATCTTCTATGGATGAGAACGCCTGGACAGAATACGACAGGTTTCTTGAGACGCGGATATACAAAGGTTTCCGGAAAAAATAATTTCATTGTTAAGCACATACTGAATTAAAACAAACAATCCCCATGGCCATAATCCAAAGAGACCCGTATATCCACCATCGGACCCGTCCCCATTTTTCATCTCTCCCTGCAATTCTTATGATTTGAATTATCAGGATTTTTTCATTATTTTATTGTTTCCTTCGCGCCTGTAGCTCAGCTGGATAGAGCATCGGATTTCTAATCCGGTTGTCGGGAGTTCGAATCTCTCCAGGCGCAAAACACTACCCCTCTCCTTTTTTCCACGATCCTCCATCACTTATTGTGCCATGCCTTGACCTTTTCCCATACTTCCCTGACTATCGGACAGATGTCCAGCACATACAAAAGCGATGTCAACCTGTCACGAAAACCAGGCTGGTCAAGATGAGGAAAGCCCCTGCAATCCTGCCCCCGCCACTCATAATGCTCACACAAATTCCCCTTCTGAAAAAAACAAGGTCTCTCTTTCATTATATCACGTTCACCCTTTCCAATCCTGGTAAAATATTTGTCAATAAAATCTTCTGTATCCATCCCCAAGTGAGAAGCCATCCTTTCAGAATCGCTCTCGTCAAAAGTGACGTGAATCTGCCTGCAGCACTCCCCGCATTCTGCACAGTTTATCCTTCCTGAAACTTCAACATAACAATCTTTTACAAACCGATCCCATTCCTCATCCTTGATACTGGAATCCCTGATGTCCTGTGCAATCTTCCTGTCTTCTTCTGTCATCTCTCACCTTCAAAAAAAAACCGATACAAGCCAGTCAGCCTGTATCGGAATCATTTCAAACAAAAAACAGTCCCTATTTTTCAGCTATTCAAATACGACATGCTTGCTGTCAAAACGGGGTGAAATCTCCTTACGTGCCAGTTTCAGAATATCTTTCTTAGGTCCTTTGTAAATATATATCTGGACGTCATGCGACTGCGTTTCCTTTGGCTGCAAAGTCACACTTGGAGAATGGCATTCAATCTCGAAAAACCTGTCATCACCATCTCCAGAGCTGTTATAGCTCTGTATGGCATCCCCATTGGTCTCCTGCTCCGTCAAAGGCCTATCAACATAACACCCCTTGTTATCAACCTTGAATTTTTTGATGATCATCACGATATCCTTGTCAATACGTGACGGCCTGATGGAGGCAATACAACCTACGCTCTGTTCCGCAGATACACCGATCTTATACACAACGCCACCCTTCACTTGCATGTAAATGATGTCATCCGCTACAGTGATTTTCCCTTCAGGAACTTTTCCAAAATAATTATCCCTGTAATTCCTTTCCGCTGTATAAAGAATCGGCACAATGACATTTCCAGAAACCTCGTTGGGAAGCATGACCAGGCTCCACAATCCGATTTCTTTGTCAATAACGACAGATCCTTCATTCATAAGCTGATGAGTAAAACGTATCAACAAGGATTTCACAGGACCAGTGCTGGAAGCATGTTGGTTATTGTCAATCGCAATGGTCCGTGTAAGTGAAAGATCATATCTTGTCTTGTCATTCGTTGTTATGGAAAAGCGATTCTTATAAGAGCATGCCTTGTCCGAAATCCAGACAGGTTTATAGTTTCCAGAATCCATTGCAGAAGGACATTTCCATTCTTTCCATTGTTCATCAGCAAACATGCCTTTCTTGCCTGTCTCTGGAGCAACCCAGCTCCTTTGTCCGCCAAAATTCCATTCATTCTTTTCAATAAAACCTTTCCAACACCAGAACAGATTTTCCCCATCTACTGATGCAGAACTGATCCGCGCTCCTTTCTCTGGAACCACAACAAGTGACCCGGACTTATTTCCTAGAATCTGGAAAGCAATATTCTTACTTTTCAGGGTTTCAATCAATTCTTGTTGCGTTTTCATGATGTTCACCTTTTCGTTTATCAAAAGTTCATTTTGTATTATAAATGAACTTTCATAAAAAGTCAACTCCCAAAAAAGACTTCCACATGCCCTCACGGGCTACGGTCGCTTCGGTCTCAGTAGAGGACAATAAAGAGAATATGGTGGATGGATACCAAAATCAGGTTGTTTCCTCATTATTCATAATCTTGCTTTATCTCCTTTTTCCCTGTATATTAATATCCCGATATGATATTATCTTAGACTATCTTATTATGAATTATCGAAAAAATTATTATAAGGAGACGTTATATGGTTAATTTCAAGGATTTAGGTCTTGTGAATTCACGTGATCTTTTTGCAAAAGCTGTCAAAGGTGGTTATGCCATCCCAGCTTATAACTTCAACAACATGGAACAGCTTCAAGCGATTGTTCAGGCTTGTTGCGAAACTTCTTCTCCTGTCATCATACAGGTCTCTTCAGGCGCCAGAAAATACGCAAATCAGACCATGCTCCGTTATATGGCCCAAGGAGCAGTTGAATATGCCAAAGAACTCACAAAAGGAAAAGGCATCCCCATTGTCCTTCATCTTGACCATGGCGACACATTTGAACTCTGCAAGAGCTGTATTGAATATGGATTCTCTTCTGTCATGATAGACGGTTCACATCACCCTTATGAGAAAAACGTCGAGCTTACAAAACAGGTCGTTGAATATGCCCATAAATATGACGTCACTGTTGAAGGCGAACTCGGAGTGCTCGCAGGTGTTGAAGACGAGGTTTCTGCTGAACATCACACATACACACAGCCAGGAGAAGTCCAGGATTTCGTAAGCAAGACTGGTGTTGACTCCCTTGCCATTTCTATCGGCACTTCACATGGCGCTTACAAGTTCAAACCAGGAACAAAACCACAGATTAGGCTTGACATCCTCGCTGAAATAGAAAAACGCATTCCAGGTTTTCCTATTGTCCTTCATGGATCTTCTTCAGTGCCACAGGATTTAGTCAAAATCGTCAACCAGTATGGTGGCAAGATGCCGGACGCTATCGGCATTCCTGAAGACCAGCTCCGTGCAGCCGCCAAATCCGCAGTTTGCAAGATCAATATCGATTCTGACGGCCGTATCGCAATGACAGCAGCCATCAGAAAGACATTCGCTGAACAGCCAAGTGAATTCGACCCACGCAAATACCTCGGGCCTGCACGCGATGCGCTTAAGGAACTCTACAAGCACAAGAACATCAATGTCCTTGGAAGCGCAAACAGGATCTGATCATTCTCTGAAAAACAGGAAAAGGATGAGCAACCCTCATCCTTTTTTTTTATCCAGTCAACTCCACGGTTTTTAGGGAGCAGATAAAAGATGAAAATAACGGTTTTTTCTTCCCTTCCCGCTGATTCTGGATGTTTTCTCCGCGCCAAATATCTTGCATCCTCCCTCACGTCTGCTGGAAACAAGGCGACACTTGTTCCAGAACCACGAGGGATCTCATTTCTGCTCCACATGGCTTATTCTCTTTTCAGAAACCTTTACATACTGTTCACATCATCACCGGACGCGGGAATCTGCATCAAGCCCTATCCTAACACCTTGTGGCCGCTTCTAATAAAAAGGTTTTTCAAAAAATCGTTTCTTGTGATTACAGACATAGATGACCTTGATTATGGATACAGAAAAGGAATCCTACCCTTCTTGTCAAAACACCTTCAGTTGCCATTCCCACGATTTTGCGATCTTGTGACCTATCATAATGACAATCTTTTCCATCATATCCAGAAAAATTTCAAGGTTTCTGCCAACAAAATGTACAGACTGGATCAAGGCGTGGATTTTTCCGTTTATGGGAATATCAACAGAAAAAAAGCAGCAGAACTCCGAAGCAAAATCATACGGAACTCAAAAATCCAGAAACCTGTTTTGCTTTCATATTCCGCCCACCTGAATGTCGCTTCAGATCTGGAAGAGATCTTGCAAGCACTTAAGATCATACTCCATAAAAGAGATGATATATTGCTCGTCATTGCAGGTGGAGGCCCCTTGCTAAGCTATTTCCAGACCAAAGCCACACAACTGGGGCTCTCGTCGCACACCTATTTTACAGGGTATCTGCATCCAAATGAAGTAGCCTTACATCTGGGAGCTTCGGATTTTGGCATTGTCTATTACAGGAACAACCATGTCAACCAGTTCAGAACGTCCATGAAAATCAGGGAATATCTCGCTTTGGGAATGAATGTGATATGTAACAATGTGGGTGACCTGAAAGAATTCAAGGATTTAACTTTCCAATCAGGATCGGGATACAAAAATCTTGCTTTGAAAATCCTAAAGACTCTTTCCTTAAGAAATCCGGGTATAAACAAAAAAGCCATCTCCTATATCAGGAGGAAATATGACTGGACTCTTATTGGAAAGTCCTTCAGCAATACCCTCAAAAAGATCAAGCATTCCTAAACGCAACTTTTACATATTTTGACAATCACCTAAAAAAAGCCTATACTATCCAAAGTCGGAGGAAAAAATGAAAAAAACCGTCTCAATAATCATAATCAGCATGATGACTTTTCTTTTCCTGTTTTCATCCTGTTCAACCCCCTTATTCAAGAACAATACGACCATAAAATTAATGGTCAACTCCACACAAGCACAGCTGAAGATGTACAAAGAAATAACAAGCGCCTTTGAAACAAAGTATCCTGAATACAAGGTCATGCTCTTATCCACAGACCCAGACATGTATGAACAACGACTTCTTGGTTCTTTTAAGGCTCATACTGAACCAGACCTGTTCCAAACCTTTGATTATTTTAGCAATGTTTCCCAAAATATCCTGATAGATCTATTGCCTGTGATTTCCGACGATCCGGATTTCCAATGGGATGCTCTGATGCCAGGAATCCGCGATTTGGTTGATATTGACGGTTCTGTTTATGGCCTTCCAATCAATCTCGATACAAAAGTGATCTATGTCAACCTGGAAAAGTTCAAAAAGATAAAAATGAAACTCCCTTACGAAGGATGGGACATGCAGCAGTTCATCAAAGCAGTGAGGCTCATGACCAAACAGAATATGAACGATCCAGATCAGTCAGAATTCGGATATATCTTTGAACCAAGACTCGATGGTCTTCTTCCTTTTATCTGGAATTCTGGAGCAGATGTATTAGACAGGTCAAAATCCATTGTCTTCAATGTTCCGGAAATTCGTGAGTCCATCAGGGTTCTTGTAAACATGGTCATTCTGGACAGGACAATCCCTGATCCAGATTCAATCGCCAAGAACGGTGTTCTCCCACAGTTCCTTTCAGGGAAAATCGGTCTCATGTATGGTGATAGAAAAATCATACCTCAACTGATACAAGAAGCAAAATTCGAATGGGATGTATTGCCAATTCCAGGGAATCAAACATTGACTTCCCTTATGGACGGAAAAATATTCAGTATTCCAGTCAAATCAAGAAACAGACAAGGCGCCTGGAAACTTCTGAAATTCCTCGTTCTTGAAGAAGGAGCCTCCCTCCAGGCAAATTATTTTGATTCCATTCCTGTAAAACGGGATATCGCTTATTCCTCTCTTTTCATCAACAGTGGAGAAACCATAAACAACAACGTATTCCTGCGTTCCCTTGAAAACAGCAGAGTCCACCCTTTAAAAAAGATAGAAAAAGGCGAAGAACTTGAATCTATGCTGAATGAAAATATCCTGCAGATGTTCAACGGCAAACTCGATATTGATGAAGGATGTAAAACAATCGACACAGAGGCTAAAACGATCCAAAACTAATAATCTTTTATACTGTTGCTTATCCGTCACTGTCCTTGTTTTTCAATGATTCACAATCAGATGCTTTCTCAATAGGACATGTCTTCTTTCCGCATGCATTGCATGTTGATCCGTAAACCTTGGAACCCTCTGCCACACAAGCTGCTTTTCTAGATGAAAGCTCTTTTTTTATATAAATAACAAGATAAACCAATGCCGCCAAAACAAGAATTACGACCAGGATGATATCCCACAATCTCATATACCTACCCCCCAAAAAAGACCTGCCCGATAAACGACAAAACTGATGATCCAAGCCAGTCCCGTGCTATAAAAAATACTGAAAAAAACCCATTTATATGATCCCAATTCCTGTTTGACGACTGCCAAAGTTGACAGGCAAGGAACATATATAAGTACAAACAGCATGATGCAGAACGCAACCAAAGGATTCAACGTAGTATCTTTTTTCAGCTCTGTGCGCAATGATTCAACGTCATCTCCTTCAACCTTATATATTGTAGCCAAGGTTGAAACAACAGTCTCTTTTGCAGCCAGTCCTGAAATAAAGGCAATACCAATTTTCCAGTTGAATCCCAAAGGTTCAAGAACAGGCTCAATGGCTTTTCCAAGTTTTCCTGCAAAGCTATATTCAATAGCAGGGGAGTTCCCATGTTCTATATTTTGAGGTTTGGGAAAATTCGTCAGAAACCAGATCACTATGGAAGCGGCCAATATGATGGTTCCTGCTTTCTTCAGATATAGCAAGGTCTTTTCCCAAATATGCCGAAGGATCCCTCTTGCAGTAGGCATCCTATAAGGGGGTAATTCCATGACAAAAGGACTGGATTCACCTCTGAAAAGTATTTTCCTGAAAAGAAAAGCCATTCCGATTGCCAATAAAATCCCTGTCATGTAAATGACAAATAAAATGTTTCCTGCTGAATTCCGAGAAAAAAAAACACTGATCAACAAGGTGTAGATAGGAAGTTTTGCGCCACAACTCATCAACGGAATAATGAGCACTGTTGTAATCCTGTCCTTGTCACTGCGCAAGGTTCGTGCGCCCATGATAGCGGGAACTGAACATCCAAAACCGATCATCAGGGGTATAAATGATTGTCCATGCAATCCTATCTTGTGCATGATCTTATCCATGATAAAAGCGGCTCTTGCCATATAACCAGAATCTTCTAAAAATGAAATTCCCAAGAAGAGCAGGACTATATTCGGAATGAATACAAGCATGCCTCCTACACCACCAATGATTCCATCAACCAATAATGACCTGAAAAGCGATTCAGGAAGAAACATCATAAAACCGTTACTCATCCAACTGAACAGGCTTTCAAGCCATGTCATTGGCGCTGAGCTTAAAGTAAAAGTCAACTGAAAAACGGCCCAGATAATGAACAAGAAAATCGGTAAAGCCATCCACCTATTCAAAAGAAAAGAGTCTATCTTGTCTGTTGATGTCAAATCCTTATTATTCTTTCCATTGCGCACAGTCTCATGAACAGCTCCATGTATATAGGCATATCGCTGTTCTGAGATAATCGTATCAGAAGGCTCTTTAAAATGTTTTTCAAGCGAGATGATGCTTTTGCCCACCTGGCTGATCACTTCTCTTTCCTGTTGTGACCCCTGGATATGTTTGCAAGCAAGATCGTCTTTCTCTAATAATTTTATGGAGAGCCATCTTGTATTCACTTGTGAGGACAGGATTCCATCCCCTTTTATCATTTTCTCTATGACCAAAAGCTCAGCCTCTGTTTCACGGCCATAATTGATACGTATGGTTTCCTGTCTCTTTTCCACAACTGTATGTATGGCCAGACTTAACAAGGCCTTTAGACCTTTCCCTTTGGTACCGACAGTCTTGATCATGGGAATTCCGAGAATCTCGCCAAGGCGCTTGTCATCAATGAATATCCCTTTTCTTTCCGCTTCATCGGTCATGTTCAATGCGCCTACAATGGGAACGCCCAGCTCCTGGAACTGAAGACAAAGATAAAGATGCCTCTCTATACTCGAAGAATCCATGACATCGATAATCACATCCGGCTTCTCATTGATTATAAAATCCCGAGTGACCATCTCTTCTAAGGAATAGGCATTCAAACTGTATGTCCCTGGAAGATCAATGATATGAAGGAGATAATCTTCACATGTTGTGAGGCATTCCCTCTTTTCAACTGTGACCCCTGGATAATTTCCGACATGCTGGTTTGAGCCTGTCAAAGCATTGAATATAGTCGTTTTTCCAGCATTAGGGTTTCCTGCCAAGGCTATAACTATTTTCCGTTTTTGAGTCATGGCTTTTCCTCAACAGTCCGTTCAACCTGGATTTCCCTCGCTTCCGCTTTTCTAAGAGAAACGTCATAACCCAGCAAGCGAATCTGTATAGGATCTCCTAACGGCGCCTTTCTGAGAACAGAACCTCTGACTCCCTTATGAAACCCCATCTCAATAAGACGTTTGCGTAATTCATTTTGTTGAGTATTGATTTTTACAATATCGAACAGATCCTTATCATCCAGCATGTCTAATGTTATTTTCACTTTTTCCTCTTTGTTGCATCATGTTGGCAGTCTTTACATATACCGAATATTTCCAGCCTGTGGCTCTGAGGTGAAAAACCGAATTTTCTGCAAAGCCGTTCCTGTAATTTTTCAATTTCAAGATCTGATGATTCTATCACCTTTCCACATTTTGTACATAAAAGATGATCATGGTGTGCATGCCCTATCTTCGGCTCATATCTTCTAATCCTTCCATCCAGTTCAACAGGCTGTGCAATGTCACATTCACAAAGCAGTTTTAAAGTCCTGAACACTGTCGTATGCCCGATGGTCGGGTCTGTTTTCCTTACGATTGGAAAAAGTTCATCGATACTCACATGAGAATTGACTGACAGAAACGCATCCAAAATAGTCTTCCTCTGCTGGGTGACAAGAAGATTCTTATCCATAAGATGCTTCTTAAAGACATTCCATGGATCAACATCAGCCATGTCTCCTCCATATAAAACAGCTTATATTGAAATTGAAATTCAATTTCAATATAAGCATATCTTCAAAGATAGTCAAAATTTTTACAAGGCTACACACAACTGCTACTACTGGGAAATATGACAATGCTGGTAAGAATTTTTACTATAATGGATTAATTTTCACTAAAAAAGCTGAAGACTTTTTCATTCCATCCTGGCAACCCTTCATGGCCGAAATCCGGATAAAGAACCATCTCTTTCTTGGATGTAATCCTGTTATAGCATGCAAACTGGGTTGATGGTGGACAGATTGTATCCCGCAAGCCTGTTGCCATCAAAATTTGGGCTTTGATGCGTTTCGCGAGATGCTGAATATCAATATACCCAAGCTTTGTAAAAAATCCGTCTATACGGGCATGAGTCGGATCAAAAGTCTTCAGGTAATAACGGATATCCTCAAAAGCCGCTATATCAAGATCCATTTCCCAGACACGCTTGTAATCTGAAAGGAAGGGATACATAGGAGCAGCTTTGGAAATACGTGGTTCAAGAGCAGCACAAGCGATGGTCAAAGCGCCTCCCTGTGATCCACCAAAAGCATTTACCCTGACCTTGTCAACTTCAGGCATGTCCATCACAATTCCTGCCAACTGGGCGCAGTCAAGAAACATATTCCGGTAATACAGCTTGTCAGGATGGTCATCTATACCACGGACAATATGGCCACGTTGGGTCATTCCTTTTACAGGAACAACATCTTCAGAGAATCCACCCTGCCCCCTGCAATCCAATGATGCAATGACAAATTTTTCAGCCACCCAGGGAACCATTTCTATCCAGTCCATAGAATAACCAGTATACCCATGGAAATGAACGACTGCAGGAAGATCTTTCTTCAAACCGACAGGCTTAGCAAACTTCGCATGGATCCGCGAACCACCTGTTCCTGTAAAATAAAGATCATACGCCTCCATGGTTTTGAAAGGAGTTTGAGCAGGTCTGAGCTCTATTTTTGCATCAGTCGCTTTCATTTCATTCAAAGCCTTCTCCCAATACTGATCATGGTCAGAAGGACAAGGGTTGATTCCCCTATAATTTTTCAACTGCTCAAGAGGCATATCAACGACAGGCATTTGGTTACTCCTTATGAACTGGTTTTTTATTTTGTCTCATCTGAAAAGCTTCGTCTACAGAAAAAACACATCCGCAATATTTCTGTCTATAAAGGTTCATCTCTTTTGAGAGAAGGATCCCCTCATTCCATCCAAGCCTAAGATCCTTATACAGGAATCTTACACCATACTTCTCCTGCATTTCAAATCCTATGTTCTTGATGACATCATGGAACTGATACCTGCTGTAAAGCAAGGTGGTACTGAAGGCAGGAATACCTTCTTTTTTGGCACGCTCGACTGTCTTTTCCAATCTAATCCTATAGCATAATGCACAACGCTCGATTTTTTTCTTTGAAAGAATCCCCAAACGGACATCTTCCAACCATTTTGGAAGATCGTACTCATCATCTTCAAGCAGTTCCATATTGACCATTGATGCAAACTGCCTTGCCGTTCTCAGCCTTTGCACATTCTCTTCTTTAAGATGGATGTTTGGATTATACCAATAACCTGCCATCGAAAGTCCATCCTCTTTATATGTCTTGACAGAATAGGTGGCACAAGGACCGCAACAGATATGAAGCAAGAGATCCTGTTTCATCTTATCTGTTTACGATTTTCATGACAGAGTCTGTGAAGAGCTGTTCAAGTTTTGCCAGATACGCTGTCGTCTCTTTTTTCAAGGCAACAATGTCATTGTTCCTGTTTTCCCTTCGGATGGAGAAATAATACTTGATTTTCGGTTCTGTTCCGGAAGGTCTGATGGATACTTTCAAGTCACCTTCAAAATACATCTGGAGGGCATCTGTCTTAGGGAGCTGATAAGGAAAAGCGATCTCTTTCCTCGCACCGGTAAATTCCCATGCTTTCTGCGTCTTGAAATTCAGGATGCGGAGAACCTTGTTTCCATCCAATTCTGTGGGAGGGTTCTCTTCCAGCACATGCATGATCTTCTGTATTGTCTCCATCCCTTCCTTTCCTTTAAAAGTAAGGGACTTCAACTTTTCTGAATAGAAACCGAATTTAGCATAAACCTCATCAAGCAGATCCAGAAGCGTCATACCACGTGTCTTTGCCCAAGCAGCCACTTCTGCTGTAAGACTGGCTGCTATGACAGCATCCTTGTCCTTGACAAAATCTCCTGCAAGAAAACCATAGCTTTCTTCAAAACCGAAAACAAACTTATCCTTAGGCTTCTCGTTTATGACAGCTGCAATATATTTGAATCCTGTAAGACATTCAAAAAGAGAGACCCCGAAATGATCTGTTATGTTTTTCACAAGATCTGTCGTGACAATCGTCTTAACAACGTAAGAACGATTTGTAAGCAAACCCTTTTCCTTCATTTTCAGAAGGGAGTAGTAAGTTAGCATGGAACCAAGCTGGTTCCCGTTCAGCAGGACAAATTCACCTGTCTTGGGATCCGCAACAGCAATTCCAAGCCTGTCACTATCAGGATCAGTAGCCAGAACAACGTCTGCTCTCTTTTTTTTACCTAATTTTATAGCCAAAGTGAGAGCCTCACTCTCCTCAGGATTTGGAGATACAACTGTAGGAAACCGTCCATCCGCAATCATCTGCTGTGGAACTGGATTGATATTTTTGAAACCTAAAGCTTTCAAGGCTGCAGGAACCATTTTTACACCTGCACCATGTAAAGGCGTATATACGATTTTCAAGGAAGATGCTGATTTCTTTATGGATTCCGGGTCTAAAGACAAACCTTTCACTTTTTGTATATATTCCTTATCAATATCTTTTCCTATGACAACATATAATCCTTTTTTGATAGCTTCTTTCTTGTCAATTCTTTTTACTTCATTAAATCCTTTTATTTTCTGGACTTCTGCAATGATCGCTTTGTCATGAGGAGGAGTCACTTGCCCGCCGTGCGCCCAAAAAGCCTTAAACCCATTATATTCCTTTGGATTATGGCTTGCTGTAATATTAATCCCTGCCAAAGCTCCCAGTCTCAAGACAGCAAAAGACATTTCAGGTGTAGGCCTGAGGCTATCAAAAATAAAAACCTTTATACCATTGGCAGCCATGACAAGAGCAGCTTCCTCTGCAAACAGTTTGGAATTGATCCTTGAATCATACGCTATAGCCACAGTCTTATTTTCAACAGGCTGGCTTTTCATATAGTTCGCCATGCCCTGCGTTGCCATCATGACGACATACTTATTCATCCTGTTCGTACCTGCTTCCATGATTCCACGAAGACCACCTGTACCGAATTCCAGATCCCTGTAAAACCTGTCTGTAAGGGCTTTTGTATCGTTAGCATCAATCAGTTTTTGAAGTTCCTTTCTTGTAAGATCGTCAAAATCCGGTCCCATCCATGTCTTGATGCGTTCTTTTACAGCAGCATCAAGTTCCATCTTATCCAAATCCATCATGAGAGAACTCCTTCAGCGAATTTCATGTCATTCTTAGGATATATATTCATCCCTAAATTGTCAAATTTTTTCTTAAGAGCAAGGTGATAAGCCAGTCCTGCGACCATGGCCGCATTGTCTGTGGAATGGGAAAACTCAGGCAAAAACAGATCGATCTGCTTGTTCTGGGAAAATTTCATCCTCAGGTATTGATTCGCAGAAACACCGCCAGCAACCACAACCCTGTTGATGTCCGTCGCTTCACAAAGCTTCAAGGTTTTCTTGTAGAGTATGTCAATGGCGGCTTTCCTGAAAGAAGCACAGATGTCCTGGACTTTTATTCCTGTATTGTGCCTTACAAAATAAAGGACAGAAGTCTTTAGACCTGAATAACTGAAGTTGTAATTGTTCTTTTTTTTGTCATACATATATGCTGTTGGAAAAGCGATGGCTTCAGGATTGCCCGTTTCAGCAAGCTTGTCTATGACAGGACCACCTGGATATTCCAGACCCAATATTTTTGCGGCTTTATCGAAAGCCTCTCCTACGGCATCATCAATGGTTGTTCCCATGACAGTGACATCATCCCAAGAATCAACACGCAGAAGCAGGGTGTGACCGCCAGATACGACCAAGCCTATGAACGGAAAAGAGGGAGTGCGACCCGAAAAGCAGACTGAATAGAGATGCCCCATCACATGGTTAATACCGATCAAAGGCTTCCTGCAAGCAAGAGAAAAACTTTTTGCAGTGGCAGTACCGATCATAAGGGCTCCTGCAAGACCAGGCCGATTAGTGACAGCAAACAAATCCATGTCTTTTAACGTGTAACCAGCAATGTTTAAAGCCTCATCCACCAGGAGGTTCATCTTTTCCAGATGTGCCCTTGATGCGATTTCAGGTACAACGCCGAAATATTCCTTATGTAGTGGAATTTGTGAATAAAGGGGAGAAGCAAGAATATGAATTCCATCTTTGACAATGGCTACAGAAGTCTCATCACAGGATGTTTCAATTCCTAAAACAATCATTTTACCGTCACTATAAAAAAAAACAGCCGGTTATAAACCTTATACCCGGCTGTTTCTATAATTATGCTATCTGCTTCAAATTTAAAGGACTATTTTTGACCTGATTCCTTGAGTTTCTTCTCTTCCTTCAGATATTCATCTTCAGCTGTAGAACCAGAATACTTAAGGAAACGCATCAAACTTTCCTGGCTTGATTTCGCGTCATCCTCTGATTTCATGATTCCCCATACTTTTTCGTCATCAATATCCTTGATTTCTCTCTTATAGAAAGGCTCATAATTAACCTTTACATCCTTCACATAAGTTACAAAATCTCCACCTTTTTCACCAGGTGATTTGTAGATGACAAGTGAATCAAATTTGAGCTGTGGTGGCTGTGAAGGATACATGTGGATCTTCATGATATCACGTTTACGTTTGTCACCGATATAATCCACATTATTCCATTTGAGGCGTTTCCATCCATTGAAATAAAGCCCTCCGAAATTCACATTCCGATATTTTCCATCCTGGTCAAGCATGCGGACTTCAATGGAATGCATGTAGTTCATACCTTTTACGAGAAGGGAAACATCAGCAATAGGACCTACATTGCGAAGGACACCAGAACCTTCTTCATTTTCAGGGATTCTGTATGCACTAATGGGGTTTTCTGTCTTTATCTGTGCCCAGTCATTGTTATATCCATAAGCGAAATTGATACGAATGCCAAGGCATTTGCTGAACGTTTCATCCAAGCCTTCAAGTTTGGTTGAGTCAACATCAACCATTTTCAGATCTGACTTGACACGGCTTTCTGGAATATCAGAAAGACCTGATAACTTGATGCGCCATTTGTCAAAACGGATTTCATCACTGACACCTGAATCACCAAGCTTTGCAAAATCTATGAGCACCTTTTCCTGAAGCAAGGCAGTATCTGGCGTAGTGGCAGCAGGTTGCTGTGCTGAAAGGGAAAACGAAGCGAGCAAGACCAATGCTAAAACCGAAAAAAGAGTTCTTTTCATCTGGAAATTCCTCCTTGAGAAATGACATAAGTTGTTTGATATATAGATTATAGTATCTTTTTCTGATTGTGTCAAATTTTTTTTATTTTTTTTTGGATATCAACCATATAAAAAAAGGCACTCCTGTCAAGGCTGTCACTATCCCGACAGGCAGGACTGCAGGTGCCATTATGATTCTTGACAAAGTCCAGCAAAGCATAAGAAAAAGTCCTCCAAGAAGGGCGCTTACAGGTAACACTTTGAGATGGTCTTTACCCATAAGAAGCTTGGCTATATGAGGGACAATCAACCCGATAAAAGCAAGCGGACCAGCCACTGAAACTGATCCTGCAACCAATAAAGAACACAAAATAACAAGAATAACCTTGGTTTTCAAGGTATTAACACCCCTTGCAAGCGCCAAAGCATCCTCTAACAGTAGCATGTTAAGATCCTGCCTGAATAATAGAAGAAAAATGAATACAAGCGCTGAAAGGGTTAACATAAACAAGGGTTCTGAAAAACCTATAACATCAATGGAACCCATGAGCCAACGCTGTATGTTGAATATCTGACCAGGATCACTGAAGTAATACATGCCTAAAATCAAAGCTGAAAAAAATAGGTTCAATGCAACTCCGGTCAATATGACCGAATAGTTTGAAAACCTGCGGGAGCGGGCTTGCAGCAACATGATGAAAAGGACACTTCCCAATCCTCCTGAAAATGCAAAAAGGGAGATTGAAGAAAAAACCAGGAAACTGAAAACCAAAGAGAGTTTCACTGCCAAAACAACACCAAAAGCTGAAGAAGAGGCAATTCCTAAAAGATAGGGATCTGCCAGGTCATTTCTGAACAAAGTCTGGAAAACGTGACCTGCCAATGACAATCCCAGACCAACAGAAAAAGCAAGAAGAGCCTGTGGCAATCTCACATTAAAAAAAAGAAACCGGGCAGATTCAGAAGCTTGTCCAAACCAGACCCCAAACGGCAGGAGACTCTCTCCAAGAAGCGGTAAAAACAGGAAAGCCAAAACAGACAATCCCAGAATAATAGGAAGAAAAGGGATTCGTTTCATAAGCTCATCTCCGGCCAAAGCAAGATCCTTTTTCCTTCCTTAACTTTCTTGAACTTTACACCATATAATTTTTCAGCCGCATTGCCAGATATGAACCTTTTCAGACCATCATTAAAAAACAGCTTCCCCGCTTTCAGTGCCAGTATCCTGTTCTTGTTATACAAGGATTCATCTATATGATGAAAAACGCTGATGATGATCCGTCTTTTTTTGAGAAGTCCTGCAAGCAATGATTCCATTTCAGCCCTGTAACGCACATCAAGAAAAGAAAAAGCCTCATCCAAAAGATAGACGACAGCATCCTGTGCGACAGCACCAGCGAGAAGGACTTTCTGGAATTCCCCTCCACTGAGTGTTGAAACGTCCCTTTCCTGCATTGCAGAAAGCCCCATCTCTTCCATTACTAAATCAACTTTTTGATGATCCAGTCTTGTATATCCTGTAAAAAATCCCTTATAAGCAAAACGTCCCGTCAGGACAAGATCACGTACTGTTAACCCTTTTAATTCGGATTGGGTGGAAGATTGAGGGAGGTAAGCGACAAGACGTGCTCTTTCCTTTGCAGGAAGATGAAGTACGTCCTTTCCATCAATAAAAACCGACCCTGAAGAAGGAACAAGAAGTCCAGCAATCAACATGAGCAGTGTTGATTTTCCTGCTCCATTAGGTCCAATGACACCTGCATGGTCTGATTCTCCAAGATCAAAGGAAAGTGGAAAAAGCACCTGTTTCCCATCATAAGAAAAAGAGAGGTTTTTGACAGAAAGCAAAGACATCTTTATTTCATCATCTCCGTACCAATGCCTGCATCAGTAAAGAGCTCAAGCAGGATGGAATGCTCGATCCGTCCGTCAATGACATGAACCTTCCTGACACCGTTGTCCAGTGCGAAAAAACCGGCCTTCACCTTTGGGATCATTCCCCCGGAAATTACCTTATCGTCAATCAACCTTTTGACATCCGGTTCTTTTATGGACGAAATGAGCTTTTTCTCTGAATCAAGTATTCCTGCAACATCGGTCAGCAGGATGAGCTTTTCAGCTTTCAAGGCAGCTGCCACATGGCAGGCGAGCGTGTCAGCATTCAGGTTGTGTGACTCTCCATTCTCACCGAACCCGACAGGAGAGATGACTGGAATGAATCCGTTTTTGTCCAGCAAATCCAGAAGTGGAGTGTGGACAGAGACGACATTTCCAACCAAACCATAATCTACAAGCTTGTTCTCCGTGCTCATGACAGGATCTTTCCTTTTCGTCTGGATGAGCTTGCCATCTTTTCCAGAAAGACCTATGGCAGAGCCTCCATGGATATTTATCAGGGAAACAAGTTCCTTGTTGATAAAACCTGTCAGGACCATCTCTGTTATTTCCATAGTCTCTTTGTCTGTAATCCGCACACCATCAATGAACACGGCTTCCTTGCCAAGTTTTTTCATGAGGGCAGAGATCTTGCTTCCTCCTCCATGAACAATGACTGGCCGGATGCCCATATATTTCATCAGGATAATGTCCTCGATGACCTTCTGTTTCAAAGACTCTTCCACCATGGCGCTACCGCCATATTTAATCACTACGCACTTATCCCTGAATTCCCTGATATAAGGGACAGCCTCAGACAGTACATTGATCTTGTCAATATATTTTTGCATGATCTTCTCCTGATCTTTCTTCAGCTCCGATAGTCCCCATTGATCTTCACATAATCATAACTCAAGTCGCATGTGAGTATATGATCCTTATGCTTTCCCTTATGTAAATCCACGGTTACGTTGAATGTTTTTCCTGTAATGATTTTATCAGCTTTTTTCATATTCCCTTCAACAGCCTTGCTCTTTTTAAGGATAAAGACATCGTTAATGGAGATGTCAATATTATCCGGATCAAGAGCCGCACCTGAGTAACCTGCCGCATTGACAATCCTTCCCCAGTTGAGATCTTCACCGAAAAATGCTGTTTTGACGAGGGGTGAATGAGCGATAGCCCTACATGCAGTTGTGGCATCCTTAAAGGAAGCAGCTCCTTTGACAGTGATTTCCACAAGTTTTGTCGCTCCCTCTCCGTCTTCAACAACTTTCAAAGCGAGTTGCTGGCAGATGTATGTGAGCGCCTTGACAAATAATGCATAATCCTTGTTTTCTTTTACAATGAGACTGTTGGCTGCAAAACCGTTCGCAAGCAGGAGAATGGAATCGTTAGTGCTCATATCACCATCCACAGTAATCTTGTTGAAAGACAGGGTGACAGCTTCCTGAAGAGCCTTCTGCAACAGACGCCTCTCTATAAAAACATCAGTTGTGATGAACGCTAACATTGTAGCCATATTGGGCGCAATCATCCCGGCTCCCTTTGCCATGCCACCAATGGTGACTGTCCTTCCATTCATCTTGAGTTGCACTGCGCAGGTCTTTTCTTTTGTGTCTGTTGTCATGATCGCTTTGGATGCCGTATTATCTGAAGAGGAAAGGGTCCTGATGAGTTCTGGCATGACATCAATCATTTTCTTCACAGGAATACGCTGTCCGATGATTCCCGTAGATGCAGGAAGGTAATTTTTCGCCTTGAGGACAGAGAACCCTGCAAGCTTTTCAAGTATGGTCATGGCATCTTTCATGCCTGCTTCACCTGTGAAGCTGTTGGCATATTTTGCGTTGATGATGATCCCTTTGATGGGATTCACCAAATGTTTCCTGCAGATCTTGACAGGAGCTGCGGGAAGCCTGTTCGTTGTGAAAACACCCGCAGCAACAGCAGGAACATCCGAAATGATGAGAGCCACATCGTTATTTTTTTTCTTCATCCCTGCATGACAGGAAGACGCCTTGAACCCATGTGCTACAGTTACACTTCCCTCAATCACCTTGAAGCCTTGTGGTTTGACAAACCAGTCCATCATGATATCAATCCCTCCGTTTCCTCTTGGCCAGTCATGATATTGAAATTCTGGACTGCCTGGCCTGCAGCTCCTTTTACGAGATTGTCGATTGCTGAAGTGATGACCAACGTTTTTTTAAACACAGAAACGCCAATATCACAATAATTCGTACCAGATACGGCTTTTGTCTTCGGGCTTTCTCCGATATCAGTCACCCTAACAAAATGTTCATTCTTATAGAAATCCTTGTATAGGGAATGGATTTCCTCGACTGTCATTGATTTATTGAGAGTGCAGTAAGTATTGGCAAGTATCCCCCTGTCCATGGGGACAACCTGTGGGACAAAAAGGACTTCTGGATCTTTCTTACCAGAAAGCCTTGCCACAGTCTGCTGGATTTCAGGCTGGTGCTGGTGCTTGCCTATCTTGTAAGCATACATGTTCTCATTCAGCTCGTAATAGAGTGAACTGATGTCTGCGCTTCGCCCCTTGCCTGAAATTCCGGATTTCGCATCTATGGTTATTTTTGACGGGTCAACAATCCCTTTTTCCAAAGCCGGGGCAAGACCAAGCGAGATGCCTGTAGGATAGCATCCGGGATTGGAAATAAACCTGCTTTGAACAATTTGATCCCTGAAAAGTTCTGACAGTCCATAGACCGCCTGTTTCAGGAGAGCAGGGAACTTATGTTCGAAATGATACCAAGTCTTATAATCTTCCTTGTCCTTCAACCTAAAACCGCCCGAAAGGTCAACGACAAGCTTATGCTGTTCAAGGAAGCGCTCTGCAATTTCCATGGAAGCCTTGGCAGGAAGAGCGAAAAAGACCACTTCCACCCTGTTGATGATAGCATCTATGTTGAACTCTTCGAACATCAGGTCATACTGGCCACGGAATTCAGGAAAGACTTCGTGCAACTTTTTTCCTTTGTTTGCATCCGAAGTTATGACAACGACTTCGACATTAGAATGCCGTTTCAATATTTTCAACAGCTCGATGCCCGAATAACCGGCAGCACCGAGGATTCCAACTTTAAACATGACGACTCCTAAAAATATAAGATGACAAAACAGAGATATGAATTTACATTCACTTTTTCCTATAATCAATTCTGTAAAAAAGGGAAACTGGAGAGGATGAAGCTTGGCTTTTAATGCAAAAAAAAAGCCACCGAGTCTCCCTCGATGGCTTTTTTTGTTCTTCTTTTTAAAGGAAGGGACTATCTGCGATAGCCACCGCGATCTCCACGATCGCCACCACGTCCGCCACCGCCACCTTCTGACTTAGGGCGTGCAGCATTGACAGTCAAAGCGCGTCCAAGGACGTCTTTGCCGTTGAGACCAGCTATAGCAGATTCTGCTTCGCTGGAATTAGGCATTTCAACAAAACCGAATCCGCGGGGCTGACCCGAGAAACGATCTTTGATGAGATTGACTGTGTCAACAGATCCGAAAGCTGAGAAAGCTTCGCGGATATCCTGTTCTGTAGCCTGATGGGAAATGTTCCCTACGTAAATATTCATAATGGCCTCCTAATAGTACAAAAACCTTGGATGGATTCCTTGATTGAGATCGACGAGAGATACCGGTTTTTGACTATGAAGGGGAGACCTTTCAAAATCGATTCGACAGGATCTTTTTCGAAAACAATTAAAAACACCAGGTCTGCTTTGTACAGACTATTATTATGTTGGTATTAATATAGTCATTTAAAAGTGAATAGTAAAGGAAAATGGCAATAAAAAATAAATTTATAAAAACATAACAGACATCATACATGCAATTACGATTTTTTTTTCAATTCTAAGTGCTGCCAAGCAGATATCTAATTTGATAAATAATAAGATTACTCTTCGAGAGACTCGTTGAAGTTATAATAAAAGGGAAGAAAGAAAAAGGGAACAATAAAAGGCTACCCTCTTATCGTTCCCTTTAAAATGTTTACAAATCAAATGTTGTGAATAGGATATTGATCCTTTCTTGGGACACATCATTCTTGTTGTCCATCATGGAACCAACCCATGCAAGCAATCCAAACACCGGGATAGCTCCAGAAAGCCATTCAAGAGCACAGCTTCCAAAATCCGACTTGCCTGTAAGCCATTCACCTACACCTGGACCGAAGAAAAAGGAAAGTATGCATCCGCCTGTTCCTGCAGTGACTCCCATAACGACGAGAAACAACACAACAACAGCGATCACAGCTACTGTTTTTTTACTCATAAAACTCACCTCCTCTTAATAGATTTATTTTCATTCTTATTTTGCCTTTTTTGAAAAAACCTGGATTTCATCGTCTTGTTTCTGAAACACGAATCTTTCTGGTGGGAGAGGGATATTATGTTCCCAAACCAGTATCTTGGCGAAAAAATCCACATTACGTCTCTGTTCCCTTATCCTATACAGACATTCTGAAGGGACCATCACTCCTTTGAAATCATGGTATCCAGAAAAAGTGATAGAGAGGATTGGGATATTATTACGTAAAATTTCAACATGTTCTACAACAGCCATCTTCTTATTGATACGGAACCTGCCAAAAACAGGTTTCCCATCAAAATAAAACTTTCCAAAAACAACAGCCTCTGCAACTGTTTCTGATTCAACCTTGCGTTTTTTCATGCCTGTCATGAGCGCGCCTGAGAAAAGAAGCGGTAACTGGACCGATTCCATGGCTTTGGCAACTTTAAACAGACGTTTGGACTCGTTCAGGTGGCTGATCCGAGTCTCAAGCAACGCTTTTTCTTTAGGGATATATTCCCAGACAATTTTCCCATCAGACATGATCTGACGTTGTGTACCATTCTCGGAATAGTCTGCATGAAATGAATACGGCGGGGAGCAGAAAAGATCCCACGTCTCGGACTTCTTCTTCGCCTTATCATCAAGAGACGTTGATTCTGCCTGGACTGAGATATGGAAATTCTGTATCTGTGACTGGCTCTGTTTCATCTGCTGAATAAGCTGAACTGTATCTGCGCAAGCCAAGACTGGGAAAACAAAACTCATAACCAACAGAATCATGTATTTGACGCCTTTTTTAACATACGAGATTATATATGCTATTTTTTCTAAAATGTTGAATTTTTCCTTTTGAAAACATGCGTATAATATTAATAAAAAATTGGAAAGGCGCACTCTTTTCTGCATATTGCTATACGACATGTCTGTTT
>DYKD01000326.1 GCA_020722765.1 Brevinema andersonii
CTCCCTACCATAATTTTCTATATTTTGATATATTTGTCCACGAAATCCTTTTGTTCTAATGATACCTTTTTGCAATATATCAGTCATTTTCCCAATACCCACCTCAAACATTTTATCCATTCGCTTACTCCAGAGTGGTCACAATCTTGGAAAACCACAGTATGCCCTCTGTGCTTCTTATACGCGCTTTCTCCCGGCTCCAATACCTCTTGGCAATCTACGCATACCTCGTAGGGATGTCGAATGACATCCTCATTTCGTTCAAGCTCCTCAAGAAAGCTCAAAAGCTTCCCTATATCCTTTTTCATTCTCCTTCAGGAGACATTATTTGCTTTAATTGCAATCTTCCATCTTTGATTATTTCCTCTGCGTGCCTCTCTCCCCGCAAGTTCAATATCGATAGGATTGCCTCTACACGAAGCCACGTCTTCAGTGCATTTCCTATATCCTTCTCTTCTATTCCAAACAATTCAAAAAGCCAAACTATATCCTCCTTTTTCATTTCTTCTCCTCCGCTAATTCAGGTTTCTCTTTCAATGCCAAATCAGTTGCAAAATCTATAATCTTGTTCATATCAGTTAAAACCGCGTTCAGACAATCCTTACCGCCAGACATTTTCAAAACCTCTTTTAGCGCATCCTCAACGTTTAGCTCGCCCGCCTGCATCCGCTTTATATAGCTATCTATATTATCCTTATCCTTATCTGTGTACCACATTTTTATCACTGACATCACTGCACCAATAGTATCTCCAATGCAAGGGAGACACATACCTTTCAAGCTGGTTTTGTATTTCGGCATAGCTTTTGCACGCTTTTCCATCTCTTTCTTCTCAGCTTCACTCGCTATTCCCTCCGCAAGTTTCCTCTCCTCCTCCGGTATCTCAACCTTCGGCTCTTGCACTTTAGGAGCCGGCACTTCAGGTTTAGAAGGTTGCACCACCTGTGGTTTCGTGCCCTCCGTAGGAAGCTCTATCTTGTCCCTTATCAGCGCCTTCTCCATCGCTATCGACACCTTCTCACGACCATATTTCTCTATCACCCGTGCGAAATACTCCTCCTGGGTCATTTCTCCCCTACCAGCTCGCTTAGTTAGCTCTACGCACTCCTCATCACCGCCAAGCACATTGCAAAAAATATTGACAAACTTGCTGTCTTTACATACTTCACACCTGTCACCACTATCTTCTTCTCCCATTTCACATCACACTCCCAAATCCAAAAGTCCTACCTGTTTT
>DYKD01000327.1 GCA_020722765.1 Brevinema andersonii
GACCGACACCGAACCGGTCAAAACGTTTGCCTGTAGAGAATTGATCTCCAAAAAAGGAAAGAAGTTTGAAAAACTTTACAAATGCCGAAAACCCGTCAAGCAGTATTACATCTACTTTCACGATTCCGTTCTTGGCGGTCCGTGTTATCTGAAAATATCTTCCTACCTGCCGTTTCAGTGCGACTTCTACTTCAACGGTCACAATGCCATTGCCCTTCAACTGGATCAGAAGAAAATCCACTACAAGCTTTGTGGCAATGCATTTGTCGATATCGATGATCCCGATGCCATCACAGAGGCTGTAAAATCCCTGAACGGTCGTATTGTCCTGGACCGGATATCCTACTGGATGAACATATTCTTCAAATTCAACAAGGGCAAGTATTCCACCCTTTCAAAATATCTCAATCACGAGTGGTATCTGGGTCAGGTCGAAGCATCATCCAACATCATCTTCAAATCCACTCATTTTTGCACCAGCCTCTTTGAACGGCTCCTGGATAAATTTCATAGGCTCGGATTGCCCGACGCCATTACTCAGATTTTCAGCAGGCGGAATCATTCCGCTACAAAATCCAGGACTTTCTGGCGGCTTTACGATAACAATGCCTGTATCAAACACTGGTTCAGGGGAAATTCCATCAAGCAGTACAACAAAACCGGCTATTTCATTCGTACCGAAACCACCATCAACAATCCCAAATCGCTGGGACTAAAAAAACCTGTTCTCTATCTACAGGGAGCCTTATGGGCTGGAATCGAATGCAATGACCGCATGTTGAATTGCTGCGCCGACGTGGATGTGGCATCTATCTCTGAATTGGAACCGGAAATATTTTCCCAGCCCATCACAGACGGTTCGGGCAGAACCATCACAGCCCCGGATTTCAGAAAAGCCCGTCAAAAGGCCTTGGCAGAAGAGCTTCTCAAGCCCAAATACCAGGCAAATGGATTCAGAACGACCGATCTGTTACAAAACCTTTCCGGCCATTTCCGAAATTCTGCACAAATCCGCTATGAAATGATCAAAATGAAGGTCAGAAATGTGATCTCAAAATCGAATCACAAGTCATTTTACAGGGTTACAGAAATCGGCTGGAAGTGGCTCTGGCTGGAAATTTGTTCAACGAAGCACTTTAAAAATCCAATGATTTCAAGGGGCATGAAAAATCAGGTACTGAAAATCGCCGAGCAGCCCTCTCAAATCGAAAAGGCATATGAACTCATTCAGGAA
>DYKD01000025.1 GCA_020722765.1 Brevinema andersonii
AAAAAATGAAGACATTGTCCCTTCTTAAAAAATTTGACTTCATTACTTAAATCAATTATATTATAACCCACATTTATTGACAGTCCATATTTGGATTCTATCATAAGGAGATACGAATGGCAAAAATCAAGTTTGGTAATGAAATGGAAACAGTTGTAACGCGGAAGGAGTTCCCTCTCGCAAAGGCACGCAAAGTGCTCAAGAATGAAACAATCGCCATTATCGGTTATGGTGTGCAAGGGCCTGCCCAGTCACTTAACCTAAGAGACAACGGGTTCAACGTTATCATAGGTCAGGCAAAATCTTTCAAGAAAGATTGGGATCGTGCGATTAAAGATGGCTGGAAACCTGGCAAGACATTGTTCGATATCGAAGAAGCTGTAAAGAAAGCGACGATCATAGAGTTCCTTGTTTCTGACGCTGCACAACGAGTGATCTGGCCGACAATCAAGAAGAACCTGAAAGATGGCGACGCTCTCTATTTCTCACACGGGTTCTCCATCACATACAAAGACCAAACCAATGTGATTCCTCCCAAAAATGTCGATGTCATCCTCGTTGCACCAAAGGGATCAGGATTGAATGTTCGCAGGAATTTCCTTTCTGGAGCTGGCATCAACTCATCGTTCGGAGTATTCCAGGATTACACTGGTCGCGCAGAAGAGAGAGCCATTGCTCTTGGAATCGGAATCGGTTCAGGGTACCTTTTTCCGACAACTTTCGAGAAAGAGGTTTATAGCGATCTCACAGGAGAACGCGGTGTGCTTATGGGTGGACTCGCTGGCATGATGCAGGCGCAGTATGATGTGCTCCGCAAACATGGGCATAGCCCAAGTGAGGCTTTCAATGAAACTGTGGAAGAACTTACACAGTCTCTTATCCGCTTAGTTGATGAGAACGGTATGGATTGGATGTACGCAAACTGTTCCACAACAGCCCAGCATGGAGCTTTGAAGTGGAGACCCATTTTCTACAAGGCCAATCTTCCTGTGTTCGAACAGCTTTATAAGTCCGTGAAAACGGGACAGGAGACAAAAGAAGTTATCCGCGATTGTGGCGGTCCTGGATATCAGCAGTATCTAGGGAAGAAACTTGCAGAAATACATAATAATGAAATGTGGCTAGCAGGCGCAGCAGCACGCAACTTAAGACCCAAAGAAGGCGTTAAAGCCAAAGGGAAATCCGTCAAAGGTGTTTCTGGTAGGGACTCAAACTAACAATAACACTTTCTGAATGAAAACTAACAAAGCGGACCCTTTAAAAGGTTCGCTTTTTTTTTGAAGTGAAGAAACATTCAAAAGCAGGAGTGCTAAAAAAATGTAGGGCTTTTGACTTTTGAAAGGATTGAGAATATATTAATGACCATTGGAGAGAATCATGACCACTAAAAATGAACGAAGAATTTTGGTTTTTGATACGACATTGCGTGATGGGGAACAGTCTCCTGGCGCTAGCATGACCATTGAAGGCAAATTTCGTGTGGCTCAGCAGTTGGCGAGGATGAAGGTCGATACAATCGAGGCAGGGTTTCCTGTCTCTTCACCTGTCCAGTTTGATGCTGTAAAATTGATTGCTCAGAAGATTAAAGGTCCCGTCATTACAGGATTATCGAGATCCGTCAAAAAAGATATTGATGCCTGCTATGAAGCTGTCAAGTATTCAGCACGTCCAGGGATTCATACTTTCATTGCCACATCAGATGTTCATTTAAAGCATAAATTGAACATTGGCAGGGAACGTTGTATTGAATTGGCTGTAGAAGCTGTGAAATATGCCAGGAAGAAATTGGATTACGTCCAGTTTTCAGCGGAAGATGCGACACGTACGGATTGGGCTTTCCTTGCTGATGTTGTCCGTGCTGTCATCAAAGCTGGTGCCAAAGTTGTCAATCTGCCTGATACTGTAGGATATACTGTTCCGACTGAATATTCGAATCTGATCCATTATATTTTGGAAAATGTGCCTGAAGCGAGGGATGTGATCATCAGTGTCCATTGCCATAACGATTTAGGTTTAGCAGTTGCCAACTCGCTTTCTGCTGTCGAGGCTGGAGCCACACAGGTGGAAGGCGCAATCAATGGGATTGGTGAGAGGGCAGGGAATGCTTCTATAGAAGAGATGGTCATGTCTTTGTATGTGCGGAGACCTCATTTCAAGGCTTATTGCAATGTGAAGACAGAGGAATTGTATAATGCCAGTAGGTTGGTGACTGCTGTGACAGGAATCCATGTCCAACCCAATAAGGCGATTGTAGGCGAGAATGCATTTTCACATGAAGCAGGAATCCATCAGGATGGCGTGTTAAAAAACAAGAAGACTTATGAAATCATGGATCCAAAAATCATTGGTGTACCGAGTAATAAGCTGATTTTGGGAAGGCACTCAGGCAAACATGGATTTTTGAAACGCGTGGAAGAGTTAGGATTGAAAATAGCAAAGACAGAAATTGAAAAATATTATGAAAAGTTCTTGGAGATTGCGGATAAGAAGAAGCAAGTCTATGATGATGATCTGTTCACGCTTTTCAGTGAAGAGATGGAGAAGACGACAGCCACGTATGATTTGAAATACTACCATGTGCTGAGCGGGAACAGCATCATCCCCAATGCGATTGTAACACTTGTGAAAGCAGGAGAAGCGGTGACTGCAAGTTCCATAGGCGATGGTCCCGTTGATGCCGTTTACAGTGTGATTAAAAAGATTACAGGGCTTGATGTGAAACTTATGGATTACAGGATCAACTCTGTAACTTCCGGTAAAGAAGCCCAAGGTGAGGTCTCTGTTGTTGTTGACATCAAGGGACGCAAATTCTCAGGGCAGAGCGCGCGGACTGATATTGTAGAAGCGAGTGCGAGGGCATTTATTTCTGCCATTAACCGATGGATTTTGACAGGAGACAGGGCTGTTAAGAAGGTAAAAAAAATCAAGAAAAAATGATGACCCACCCCACCTCGTGAACTCGGTGCCCCTCCCTTTAGAGGGAGGGGTAGGGGAGGGTCGGAACTATCTTGATTATAAAATTTATAAAGGATAAATATCATGGGCAAGACGATTGCGGAAAAGATATTTGACGCTCATTTGGTCGATCAACCTTTTCCAGAAAGTTATGTATTGAAATTGGACCGTGTATTTTGTCATGAGATCACAACCCCCATTGCCATAACCGATTTGCAAGCACGGGGAATGGATCGAGTGTTTGATGCAAGCAAGATCAAGGCAGTCATTGACCATGTCACACCTGCGAAAGATTCCAAAACAGCAGAGCAGGGGAAAATCATGCGTGACTGGGCTCGCAGGCACAATATCAAGGATTTTTTTGATATCGGGCAGAATGGTGTTTGCCATGCATTATTTCCCGAGAAGGGTTTTGTGCGTCCCGGTTTTACAATCATCATGGGCGATTCACATACTTGCACGCATGGAGCTTTTGGTGCTTTCGCCGCTGGTGTGGGAACAACAGATCTGGAAGTGGGTATCCTCAAAGGTGTTTGTTCTTTCAGGTATCCCAAAACTATCAAGTTTGTTTTGAAAGGGAAATTGCCAGCCGGTGTATATGCCAAAGATGCCATCCTCTTTGTTATCTCGCAGATTGGGGTGAATGGTGCTACTGATCACGTTATGGAATTCACTGGATCCGTTGTCGATGCGATGACCATGGAGAGCCGTATGACACTTTGCAATATGGCGATTGAAGCCGGTGGAACAAGTGGCATCTGTTATCCTGATATGGCAACTGTGGAATTCCTATGGGATTTCATCAAAGCTGATTATTCCTCAAAAGAAGAGGCTCTGAAGGATTTCTCAAAATGGGTTTCAGATCCGGATGCAAAGTATGAGAAAGTGTTGGAATATGATCTTTCGAAACTTGAACCTATGGTTACATTCGGGTATAAGCCCGATCAGGTCAAGAGTGTAAAAGAGATGTCTGGCACGCCAGTGGATCAGGTTTATATTGGCAGTTGCACTAATGGGAGGATTGAAGATTTGCGCATTGTAGCAGGGATTTTGAAAGGGAAGAAAGTTTCTGATAAGATCCGAGTCGTCCTTTCACCAGCCACTCCCAAAATCTATCAGATGGCTTTGAAAGAAGGTCTGATTGACATATTTATGGAAGCAGGAGTGTGTGTAACCAATCCCACTTGTGGCGCCTGTTTGGGAATGTCCAACGGCGTTTTGGCAAATGGGGAAGTCTGCGCTTCCACCACTAACCGCAACTTCAACGGACGCATGGGCAAGGGTGGAATGGTCCATCTGATGAGCCCAGCCACTGCTGCAGCAACAGCTTTGGAAGGTAAGATTGTGAATTCCCCGCTGTTTGCGGGAAAATAGGAACTGGAGAATTTTTATGAAAACATTTCAAGGGAAAATATTATTCCTGGATAGATCTGATATCAATACAGATGAGATTATCCCTGCGAAATATTTAACAGAAATAACAAAAGAGGCTCTCAAACCATACTGTTTGGAAGATCTGAAATTACCAGGCTTTGATCCTAAGAAGGATGTGGCAGGAAAAGCTGCGGTCATCACACGTTCCAATTTCGGATGTGGATCTTCGCGAGAACATGCACCCTGGGCATTGGAAGTGAATGGAATCTGTACAGTGATTGCAGAAAGTTATGCGCGAATTTTCAGGCAGAACATGTTCAATGGCGGGATGCTTGCTATTGAACTTCCCAAAGAGACCATTGACAAGCTGTTCAAGGAATTCGCTGGAAAAGACGCTTCCCTCAGTGTTGATGTTGAAGCAGAGACTTTTGAAATCGAAGCTGCAGGCAAGAAGGAGAAGGTCTCTTTCAAACTGGCAGGTTTTGATAAAGCTCTTGTGAAATCCGAGGGCTGGGTCGGGTATGCGGACAGGAATTATTGAGTCATTTTTTTTCTGAAATTGAATTGATTAATCCACGAAGGTCTGACTAAAAAGTGAAGGTTACGACCCAAGCTGATTCCGGATCAGTGAATCTTTGTATATCCAAATATTTGAAAATGCAGTTGGGATTGGAACTTATTTATCTGAAAGAGGTTGTTCTTGATGGTTGTCATTTTTTCGTGGCTTAATGCAAAACTTCTTAATATAAAAACAAGCAAAAATGACAGGTCGAGGGTTGACCGAAACTTTTAAGGGTTAAGGCTTTATGATGGAATCAAAGATGGTGTATACAACTGAGGTCCCTCTTCTCAGAAGCTGTGATGTTCTGGTTTGCGGAGCAGGGCCGGCTGGAATAGCTGCGGCAGTGACTGCTGCAAGATCAGGACTTGATACGGTACTTCTTGAGCGGTTCGGGATGGTTGGTGGTAGTATAACTATCGGCAATGTCACAACGTTGATGGGAACAAGTACCCCGGGAGGGATTTGGCAAGAAGTAATGAGCTTGCTGGGGGCTCCCGATGGCCAATTCGCGATTGATCCTGAACGGGCAAAGATAGTATTGCTCCAATTGATTGAAGCTTCAGGAGCCCAACTCCATCTTTTGACTCCTATCATAGACACGGTTATGAACAATAGAATTCTTGAAGGAGTGATTGCACTCACTCCTCAAGGTCCCATGGTGTATAGGGCAAAAAGGATTATTGATGCTACTGGCGATGGATACGTTGCATATAGAAGTGGTTGCGTAACTGAGTATGGAAGAAAAGAGGACGGATTGGTTCAACCAGTCAGCCTGTGTTTTCATATTCGGGGTGTAGACCCTTCCTGTAATCTGGTCTGCCGTCATGAGGAAGATGATACCCTTTTATCTACAGGAAAATCTTATCTGACTGTATGCAAGGAAGCTGCTGCATCAGGAAAGCTTCCAGCTCATGTAACCATTGTTCGGCTCTATCCCTCGGCTGAGAGAAAAGGGGAGTATCTTGTTAATGCCACCCAAGTTGGTGCTGTCGATACACTGAGTGCAGATGCACTTACTAAAGCTGAAATTGCTTTGCGAAGTCAGATGCAGAAGGTTGTTGCTTTCCTAAAGGAACAAGTCCCTGGTTTCAGTGCCATAGAAATAGCCTCATCTCCATCCTCAATTGGGATACGTGAGAGTCGCAGAATCATTGGGCATTATATTCTTACTGGTGAAGATGTACTAAAGGGAAGAATGTTCACAGATGTGGTAGTGCATCAGGCCTCATTCCCGATAGATATTCACAATCCGACCGGTGGTGGACAAGCAGAAAAGGACGGGTTACCCCATCAGTGTCAACCATATGATATTCCTTTACGCTCTCTCATTCCTCTATGAGTGCAACATCTTGTTCTGAGTGGACGGAATATTAGTGGTGATCATAGAGCGTTAGCCTCTTATCGAGTAATGAACATAGCTATGTCAATTGGTCAAGTAGCAGCAGTTATCGCACAAGTATCCCTGCAGTCAGATGTGGATGTTTCACAAGTTTCTCGTGAAGCGGTTCAAGAAGTACTCATAGGGCTTGGATGCAAACTGTTTTAAAAAGGAAATAAACTCATCAATATTACCCATACAGTCCAAGAAAATTCAGAAAACATGGTTTTTATTAAAATCTCTCCATCATCGGGAGAGGACTGCAATAATTCAAGAAGAATAAAGCTTCAGAAAAGATGTCGATGTTAGGGCAGGGAACAGGTGCCAGATCAAGTAAGCGTTTATGGTTTTAATTCATAGTTTGTAGTGATGTTTTCCTATCAGTCTCAAATTTAGTGTTGCTTTCTCTGAAAAAAAACTAAAACTAAAAACTATGAACTACGAACTATGAATTTCTTCAGGCTTGAAAACGACGCAGATCTATGGTATATTGTGACCAAGAGGAACATGATGGATCTTAGCAGAACTTTTTGTGGTGGTAGGTGGAGCGATCGGTTCACAGAAGGAGAGATTTGGGATAATTTTTCAGGCAGATTGGGAAAAGCGAATTCCTGTAATGTAGTTTAGGCTTCCAACCATTCTGGGTATGGTTCGCCAGTAGAATCATGATATAATGTTTCTGGGGCAATATCTATCTGCCCATCCTTCCAACATAGAATCCCATCTGCAATTTTAAAGTTTCTGAAAAGTTCAGGATTATCCCGAAGTTCAGAATAGACACCTGTTTTTGAAAAATATTGGCTAAAATCAAGTTGTCCTGTTTTACCGTTTTGAAATTTTATTTTTAATTCAAAACCAGTTACATATTCAGCGGAAATGACATCGTAATCAACGAGTTCCATATCTCCTCCTATTCTAAGGGAGCAATTTTGAACATATTGCCGTTTTTCGAGGCTTCCCATTCTCGAATCAATTCTTCTTTGTGGAGAGCCGCCCATTCAACGATAAGTGCTAAAGCCTTTGGTGGAAAAGAGCCTTTGAGAATGGACAAATCTGATATACGTATAGCTATCCGATATTCGCCATATTCAGCGTGAAAATGTGGTGGTTTGTGATCGTTAAAAAGCATTTTGATGATAATACCAAAAAATCTTGAAATCTCGGGCATATTCTCACTTCCTTCAGTTGCTGAATGATGATAGTCATTTATTCTTATTGTTTCAACTTTTTTCAATTTTCTCATTTTCGGATGACATTCAGAATGCACCTTTTAGTTTCCTTGCGATCGACTTTTGTGGATAGGGGGCCTTACTGGCAAGCTTTCCACTTAAAAAGGTTGCCCCCCCTGAAAAATGATTCTGGTATTGAAGAGCATTCGTCCTGATGCATTGCCAGGTAATCTTTTTATTTTACGCCAGAACATGTTCAATGGCGGGATGCTTGCTATTGAACTTCCCAAAGAGACCATTGACAAGCTGTTCAAGGAATTCGCTGGAAAAGACGCTTCCCTCAGTGTTGATGTTGAAGCAGAGACTTTTGAAATCGATGCTGTAGGCAAGAAGGAGAAGGTTTCTTTCAAACTGGCAGGTTTTGACAAGGCGCTTGTGAAATCCGAGGGCTGGGTCGGGTATGCGGACAGGAATTATTGAGTCTTTTTTTTCTGAAATTGAGCAGGCTAATCCACGAAATTTTTTGTGGTGGTAGGTGGAGCGATCGGTTCACAGAAGGAACGATTTTGGATGATTTTTCAGGCGGATCGGGAAAAGCGAATTCCTGTTATGTGTCTCTGTGCAAGTTATCCAAGATATGAATATCAATTATTTTCGCAAAACTGTAACTTCCAAGTAGGAAGTATTATTAGAAAAAGTGGCGCTTAGTTTCCGAATGGTTATGGCTATTATTGGTTGCCTGGTGTTAATACTAAAAATACTTGGGATGTAAAATAATGAAAAAATAGCTAAGAGATTGATTCTTATATTGATAATAAGTCTGATATTCGGATGTGCAAGAAAAGAACCAACAGTACAAATTGAAGTGTTATCAATAAATTATGATAATGAATCTTCAGGGACTGTTTTAGTTTTTGATATTCATTCAAAAATAAAGAATATAAGTGATGTGAAAGGATCATCTGGTGATTCTCATTGGTTAGCTATACAAAAAATAGTGTTTTTATGCTCAAATCAAAATCTAGACATTCAATTAAATGGCAGGTCTGCGGGAGTTGATTTACCTGTTCCAGAACCTGATCAACAAGTAGAATATCATGCTTTTAATTATTTCTCAAGAAAAAATTCTTATCTTTTAGCTATAACCTCGAGTAATTTTCATGATTATATATTAGGGACTCAAAAGGTTGGCGAAATAACGTATACGTGGAATGATCCTTCGATTCTGACATAGGATAAAATGGTGAAAGAGATGTCTTATAAGACAAAAAATATATATCTCTTTTTTAGTTACCCGCGACAACCCTATGGGTTAACAAGTATAAACTGTAATTCTCAAGTTGGAAGCACAATCAGAAAAAGTGGTGTCCAGTTTCCTTCTGGCTATGGGTACTATTGGGTGCCTGGTGTTAATACAAAAAATAAATGGGAGGTAAAATAATGAGTACGCCAAGCAAAGCTGCTATAATCGAATTGGTTTTATAAGAATAAAGCTTCAGAAAAGATGTCGATGTTAGGGCAGGGGACTGGTGCCAGACCAAGTAAGCGTTTATGGTTTTAATTCATAGTTCGTAGTGATGTTTTCCTATCAGCCTCAAATTTAGTGTTGCTTTCTCTGAAAAAAAACTAAAACTAAAAACTACGAACTACGAACTACGAACTATGAACTATGAACTATGAACTTCTTCAGGCTTGAAAACGACGCAGATCTATGGTATATTGTGACCAAGAGGAACATGATGGATCTTAGCAGAACTTTTTGTGGTGGTAGGTGGAGCGATCGGTTCACAGAAGGAGAGATTTGGGATAATTTTTCAGGCAGATTGGGAAAAGCGAATTCCTAGAGTATAATTTCAATTCCCTATTTCTACTCCTGTTTCCTTGATTTCACGAAGCAATCCGAAACTCGGACTATCAGCCATATCTTTTTCTGTATAGAAAACAGGTTCAAAACGGCAATCTGTGCGTATAATGGCATACGATGTTTCTCTCAATACAGTTGTGGGATCAATCTCGTCAGGAAGCACCAGACAGATGTCTATGTCGCTCCCTTGATGTTGATTCCCTTTTGCATAAGAACCATAGAGAATAGCCCTTGAAACTGGAATGCTTTTACTAAGTTCAATTTTGAGCGCTTTTACTTTTTCAATGATGCTTACATCGATTTTAGCCATTCAATTAACTCCTTTCCGAGAGGAAGCTGTTCCGAAGCGAATTCCTTTGTGCACATAGATTTGAAGCTATTCTTATAATCATCATAACGTGCTGAAATCTGGAACGTGGAAATTCTCGCAAAAATAGCCAGCTTATCTTCGGGAATTGTCAGTTGTTGAATTCCCTTTATCAACAACTGGAGATTATGACCAAAAGGGGGTTCGGTACATGCAAATTTGACATGGATTGCTTTTATCAGTTGTTCAATTGTCAAATGTAAAAAGAACATAGCGTGAACATATTGACCTTTTTCATACAAAGTTTCAGTCGTTTTTAAAGAGTCTTCGTGCAATTGAAGCCAATGTTGTTGAATATTATTTATGTCCATTTTTTTATAATAACGAAAGAATACTGTTTTGTCAAATTAACACCATTTAAAACACGAAAGAGTTCATTTATAGAACACTGTGGCGAGCATATGTGGCGCTTTGAAGCCATGTCGACACGCGACATGCGACGTTGCGGAGATCCTGACGAGGTGATGTCGCGTTAGTGTCGACCAGGTGTTCCATGTAGATCCACTGGTCTGTCTAAAGCGTGGTACATTGATAGTTGTAAAGGGTATTTATAAGAATAAGGCTTCCGCCGTGACCGCAATACTTCTTTCAGTTTGCTGAAACATCAAACTGAAAGGTAATTGTTGGTCACGGCACAGGCGAAATGATGTCGATGTTGGGGCAGGGGACAGAAGCCGAGCCTCCGAGGCAAATGGCTTCGTAAAAAGTATTTTCATTTAATCAATAACTTCCGTAAAAAATATTAGATTCAATGGGTTTAGTCTGTATTGAACCAGTAAAATGTCATAGAAAACATGCAAAAATGGCAGGGTGAAGTTTGACTCTTCAAGCAATCCGAGGTATATTAGAGTACGAGGATACATAATGTCCATTAGCGAACTTTTTGGGTTAGTAGGTGGAGAGATTGATCCACAGGAGGAATGGTTTGTGATGATTTTTCAGTCGGATTTGGAAAAGCGAATTCCTATTATGTCATGAAGATAGGTTCAGCCATAATCCCAGCGGTCTTTGTCCTCATTGTCCTCGTAAGCATGCCTTTGCTCTCCATCAATCAAAGGTTGAAAGCCCTGAACGGCACAGGCATCATTGAATTTGAACTGCTCTTCTCCACGGATAAATGCAATATCGTCATGGATTCCTGGGGAGATAATGGGAGAGCCCTTGTCCAAAGGTCTATTTTTTGGGATTATCCTTACTTGGCATTGTATACCATCCTCCTGGTGCTGGTCGCGTCGCGTTTTTCCTGCAAAGTCGCCACTCTCCCATCGCTTCTCACTGGTTCCGCGGATATCCTTGAAAATATCCTGATGACTCACTGCATCCAAAAAAAGCTCCCGAGACTCACCCCGGTTTTCAGTTCTGTGGCAGCGGTTAAATTCGCGCTTCTGACCTTGACTATTGTCCTTATTCTCCGGTGTGTGGCTGCAAAATCAAAAAAAGGCAACACCGTATGAGGCTTATCCAAGTTCCCCAGTTTAGCCTGCTTTGGTTGAGTTCGGCAACTCTCTTTCTTGGTCTAGCATTGGCCCTATACTTCCATAACAGGAAGAGTCCCCAGAATATCCTCTTCAGCATCTATCTGACTCTTGTCTTCATCTTCACATTGCTCGGATTCTTCACTCTTGTTCTCGGTTTCCCTGCGCCGATTATGGTCTCTCTGCAAATGATCAACAACTGTTTCCTAGGGATTGTCTTTGTCTTCTTCACGAGGACATTCATAGAAGAAACACGCAAGCCCAATCCCGTGGAACTTCTCTGGTTTGTTCCAGCCTTATATTTTATCATCTATGGCTTGATTCGGACATTTATCCCCGGATTCGTAGAACAGGCAAAACTCGACATCACGGTTGTGGATTTCAAGCTCGTTAGGAAGATTGACATCCATTATTACATTTACACGGCCTTTCTTTTTTACTCTCATCTAATGGGTTTTATCACGCTTTTCAAAGCCCATCGGGCGGCGGTCTCTCCTGATGAAAAATGGAGAATCCGGACAATTCTTATTGCCCTGCTTTTCGGAGTAGTCCTTGTTCTCATATTCAATAATCTTTTCACCATCCTCGGGATTCCTGTACAAGGGGATTATACATTCTTCGTCATTCTTATTACACTGACAGTCATCAGCATTTCTCTCATGCGGCACGGAGCATGGAGGATGGAGAAACTTTTTGATATCATAAGGGACAGGGAGAAAAAACTCACAGAACGGAGCAACATCATCGAGTCCGAACTTGACATGGCCCGACTCATTCAAAAAAACCTCATACCTTTGAAACCTCCCGAAGTTCCAGGCTTTTCCATTTTCTGCCCATTATCTTCCTATGGATAAGATCGGTGGGGATTATTATGACTTCCACACTACGCGTGACTCCCTTGGTATCCTCATTGCTGATGTGTCTGGTCATGGCATACCTGGAGCCTTCCTTGCCTCCATGACAAACATGGCGTTTAAACAAAATGTTGAAAAGTCCCAGAATTGCACAGAATTGATGAGTGCACTTGATCGGATCCTGTCAGCCAAAAGTGTCAAGTCGATGTTTGTTACTGCCACATATTTGCATCTCAATCTTTCAGATATGAAATTCGAATGCTGTAACCGTGGCCATTGCAGACCATTGCTTCATCGAAGGCAGACTGGTTTGGTCCATGAGATTGGCAAGAAAGGACCGCCTCTTGGAATTGGCATGGACTCTTTCGGGGAGGGGACGCTTGAAAATCAGGGAGAGGAGTTGCTGTCTGGAGACCGGTTCATCCTTTTCACTGACGGGATTGTTGAAGCGATCAGCCCGGACAAGGAAGAATTTGGGGAAGATCGATTGAGGGAAGTCATTGTTGAATCGTCCTTGTTGAATACTCATGATTTGCTCAATTCTATTGTGGATGCACATTCCAGTTTCATCAAGGGTATGGAACGGTGCGATGATATGACTCTGGTGATAATAGATGTGCTGTGAGTGGCTTTGATGTATGAGAGTTACCGCTATTGCCTTTTGCAGTCTGTGGCTTTTCTTCCCGAGGCTTCCCTGGAAGGGGACGGGTCGTTCTTTATGTGATTTTAATTCAACATAATTGAACACTTCGTTTGCTTCCTCTTTTTATTAACTTCTAATTGACTTTTTTAAAAACCTGTAGTAATTTATCTGACCTTAATACAGGAGTTATATTATGAAGTCGTACAATATTGCTGTCATGCCTGGTGATGGAACAGGTCCCGAAGTTATTAACGAGGGAATCAAGGTCCTTGATGCTGTTTCTGCCAAACATGGTTTTAAACTTAACTATACGAATTTTGATTTTGGTGGTAACCGTTATCTAAAGACTGGTGAAACCCTTCCTGATAGTGCCATAGACGAATTACGCAAGTTTGATTCTATTTATCTTGGTGCCATTGGCCATCCTGATGTGAAGCCTGGTATCTTGGAAGTGGGCATCCTGCTCAAAGCGCGTTTTGCCTTGGATCAGTATATCAACCTTCGGCCTGTTCGTCTTTATCCCAACGTGGAGACTCCTCTCAAGGACAAGGGTCCTGAACACATCGATTTCGTTGTCATCCGTGAAAATACAGGTGGTATCTATACTAGCGTAGGTGGAACAACAGCAAAAGGGACTGCCCATGAAATTACCACACAGGTGATGACTTATGACCGTTTCACTGTTGATCGTTGTTTGCGTTATGCATTCGAACTGAAAAAGAGACGGAATGCCGCTAACCCAAAATATGCGGAAAAGCCCATCACCCTGGTTCATAAGCGGAATGTTTTGACCCATTGTGGTGATATGTGGTATCGGGCTTTTGAAGAGATGGGAGCTAAGGATTATCCTAACATTAAACGCGATTATAATCATGTTGATGCAGCCAATATGTGGTTTGTGAAAAATCCTGAATGGTTCGATGTTGTTGTCACTGAAAATCTTTTTGGTGATATCATAACAGATCTTGCAGCCATGATTCAAGGTGGATTGGGTGTTGCTGCTGGTGGAAATATTAATCCAGAAGGCGTTTCCATGTTTGAACCAATGGGTGGATCTGCGCCAAAATATACAGGCTTGAATGTTATTAATCCTATCGCTGCTATTGGGGCAGGGATGATGATGATCCAGACTTTGGGAGAAGTGAAAGCTGCAGCTGATGTTGAAAAAGCGATGATGATTGCCATCAGCAAGATGAAGAGCCAGAGTGCTGGCAAGATGGGCATGGGGACTACAGATGTCGGTGATCTGGTAGCTAAGAATATCTAGAAAAAAGAGTTTGATGATAGGAGAATTGATATGTCGAAGAAAGTGAATGTGGCAGTAGTGGGCGCAACGGGCGCTGTTGGTGAGGAGATGCTCCTGACCCTGAAAAAAAGAAATTTTCCCATTGACAATCTCTACCTCATGGCTTCTTCCCGTTCTGCTGGAAAAAAGATGATGTATGCTGGGAAAGAATATGTCGTTGAAGAATTGAACGAGAAAGCTTTTGAAGGTAAGAATATCAAGATAGCTCTCTTCTCTGCGGGTGCAGACAGATCCAAACAGTTTGCCAAATATGCAGTCAATGCAGGAGCTGTAGTTATTGATAACAGTTCTGCATTTAGAATGGATCCTGAAATTCCTCTTGTCGTTCCTGAAGTGAATCCTCATGCCATAAAGAATCATAAAGGGATAATCGCTAATCCGAATTGCTCAACAATTATCATGGTTGTGGCTCTCCAACCTCTTCATAAAGTTTCACGCATCAAGAGAGTGATCGTGTCCACTTATCAGGCTGCATCGGGTGCAGGCGCACAAGCTATGACTGAGTGTAATGAACAGACCCGCTCAGTCCTTGATGGGAAACCTGTCAAGGTTGAAAAATTTGCACATCAGCTTGCGTTCAATCTGATTCCTCATATTGATGTCTTCCAGGATAATGCTTATACAAAGGAAGAGATGAAGATGGTTTATGAGACGCGTAAGATCATGGAAGATGCAGAGATACAGGTTGCTCCCACTTGCATCCGTGTTCCTGTTAAGCGCGCTCATTCTGAATCCATCAACATCGAATTTGCTGGTAAAAAGATTTCACCGCAGGAAGCTCGGGAAATCCTTTCCAAAGCTCCTGGCGTGACTGTGCAGGATGACCCTTCAAAGAAAATCTATCCTATGCCTTGGTTCTCTTCTGGTGAAGATAATGTTTTTGTTGGACGTATCCGTGATGATATCTCCATCCCCAATGGCTTGGCAATGTGGGTTGTGGGAGATCAGATTCTCAAGGGTGCAGCTTTGAATGCTATCCAAATTGCAGAAAAAGTGATAGAGATGTAATCGATGAAAAAAAAAAAAGAAGGCGCACTTCCATCAAGCCATTTTAAAATAGATGATTTGACACTTATAAAAAAGAAGTATGATTGGCCGATGTATATCGGTTTTTTCATCATTTCGGTGGTTGTCTTAGCGTTCCAAACAGTCATCAACCGTATGTTCTCCCTCATGTTCTGGTATCATTTTGCCTTTATGATCATTTCTGTAGCCATGTTTGGTATCGGACTGGGAGGCCTTCTTGTCTATTTCATCAACCGTTTCCTAAAGAATCAGGTTCCACTTGTTTTAGCTATCCTGTCAGTTTTGCTTGCTTTTTTTCTTCCTATAAGTCTTATGGAAGTTAATGTCATTCCTCTCAATATGGATCTTTTAGGAAAGGATCCTCTTCATACAAAATATTTTGTCCAATTTTTCCTTACCCTTTCAGTCCCTTTTATCATTTCAGGTTTTGTCTTTTCTTATGTCTTCACAAATTTTAAGCTTGATATAAACCGTGTCTATTTCTTCGATCTCTTTGGTGGTGGAATCGGTGCCATTGCAGTCCTGTTTCTTTTTCCTCATCGTGGACCCTTCATGTCTGCTTACGTGCTTTCTGCCTTAGCCTTGTTAGCGGCTTCTTCTTTCCTTTTTAAACGTTGGAAAGTGGTGGCCATTATACTTTTCCCTCTTTTGCTTTTGGGTAATCATCTCTTCTTTTTTGATAGACTTTCACATGCTGAAGTGCGTGTCAGCAAAGGGAAAAACAGGGTAGAGTATTCAAAAAATGCAGGCTTGTCAAAAGACCTTGAAAAACAGTATGGTCCGCGTATCTTTAAGGGTTGGGATAATTTTGGTTTTGTGGCTGTTCACCAATCCAGTGAAAAGGTGCTTCTCTGCACTGCAGACTATTCCTGTTATACTTATTTTCTGAAAGTAAACAAGAAATCGCATTATTTTGAATATCCTGAATATGGGGATCACTTCTATCCTTATGTCGTGAAGAAACGGCCTGGTACAGTCGGGATTATTGGTGTAGGCGCTGGTAAAGACGTGCTTATGACCCTGAATAATGGGGGCAAGGAAGTATATGGTGCTGAATTTAACGGCACTGTATTTAATCTCTATCATGACAAATACGCGGATTTCATTGCGAATATCTCGCGATTGTCCAATGTCCATACAGTGAAGGAAGAAGGACGTTTTTTCATACGTTCGAAAAACAGAAAGTATGATCTTCTTGTTTTTGACAATGCTGTTGCACAAACCGCAGTCTCTTCTGGAGCTTTCACTATAGCAGAGAGCTATCTTTATACTGTTGAAGCTATGATGGATTATATCAGCCATCTAAAAAATGGGGGTGTGATCTATTTTTCAAATCCTTATGTGGATTCTCACAGGTTTGTAACTGTCATTCGCGAAGCATATAAGAAGATGAGACGAGATGTAGAATTTGAAACATCAGTATTCATTGTAGATAACCTAAATGACAAGTATAGGAAGTGCAAGGTTTTGATCAAGAATGGCGGTTTCTCAGAAGATGATGTCGCAAAGCTTGTCGCTTTTTCGGAAAAGTCTGGAGCAAAACTTCTCTATGCACCAGGAAAAGAGACGAAGTCGTATGAAGAGAAGCTTATCAAGACCAAAGATATTGAGAAAGAATATGAGGATTCACCTTCTGAAATCCGGCCTTCCCGTGATGATTGGCCATTTTTTACACAACGGGTGAAGCCACGTATGAAAGAGTTGAATGCTGCTGCATGGAATGTGAAGGTCTATTATCCTGAGCCATTTCTTATGCTGAAGCAGGCTACAAAACAAGTAGGACTGTTTTCCATCCTCTTCCTGATTGTTCCTTTGATTTTCTTGAATCTCCGCGGTTTCAAGGAGATGAACAATAAGATCGGGAGCATGCTCTATTTCTGTTCCTTAGGACTTGGGTTCATGTTTTTGGAAATTGTCTATATGCAGAAATTCCAACTCATACTTGGTCATCCTGTTTATGCTTTTGCAGTAGTGCTTGGTGGGTTGCTTATGAGCACTGGTGCAGGAAGCCTTTTTTCAGACAAGATAAAAGATCCGTATTCTGCCATGAAAACAGGATTAGCAGGTATATCTGTAGCAGTTGTGCTTTCGTTCCTGTTCCTGAACTTTTTAGGCTCATCAGTTGTTGGGTTTTCATTCCCAATACGCATACTGATTACTATTTTTTTTGTCTCGCTTTCAGGTTTTTTTATGGGGTTCATGATGCCCGCAGGAATACGCGCTGTAGCCAAAGTGGAATCTTCAATACCATGGATGTGGTCACTTAACAGTGTCTTTTCGGTTGTAGCAAGCTTCTTGGCCATTTACATATCCATATTATTCGGGTTTACAGTGGTCATGTTGTTTGCAATTGGTGTTTATGCTCTTGGTTCACTAGCTCTCCTGCTGAGAAAAAACTGATTCCAGATGGATTTGACATTTTATCCTGACATTCTTAAATTATAAGACAAGATCTGATAGGATAAGGTAGCCAGATGACAGATTCTCAGGAGCCAGTACGGAAAATCAAAAAGTGGCATTTCATTATTCCTTTTTTTTATGGTCAGAATCTTCATGTAAATAGGAAGGGGGGCGCACCTAAAAACAAGAAAATTGAATATCTGAGAAGCACGCTTGAATCTCTTGTAAAACATTTTCCAGATCCTGACATTCATCTTTTTGTGCGTGATGATGCCAGTAAAGAGATGGCGTCTATCTTCCCGTTTTTGGTTCATAGGCTGGAATGCCCTCCAAAAGAACTTCCTTATAGGATGCTTCTGGAAGTTTCAAAATTCAAATATAACTTTAAAAATGAAGATATTCTCATGTTCACTGAGGATGACCATATATTGTATATGGCTGATACTGTAAAGGAAGACATTGAGGATGCTGGAAAAGATCTTATCTTCTCACCTCACAGATGGTCCAAACTTTTCATGAAGTTCCGTATAAAGGGAAGACCTCAATACATATTGAATGATGTGAACGGAGTTCTTGATAATATCGATGTTAAGTCACAGACACCACAGATTATTCCTTTCAGGCACAAATGGGAAATCCAGGATACCAGGAATGGCGCCTACGCGGCATGTTGGGCTATGAGGTTTTCAACATTCAAGAAAATCGACCTTTCACTCAAATCGCCTCCAGATGCATGGCTGGAATTGGGTTCTTATGCAGTGTTTGACAAGTATCCTGTCTTGAAACTTTCCCTCAAGGATAATGAGAATCCAGGTTCATTCATAGTTGATCATCTTTCAGGGTATGATTATAATAAAAGAATCCTTTTCTAGAAAGAACAGGATTGATATGAAAAACGGACTTTCTCTCTTTATTTTCAGACGGGATTTAAGACTTGTAGATAATACAGGTCTGAATGAAGCCTTGCGTTCTTCAAGTCATGTCCTGCCTTGTTTTTTTTTAGACCCACGACAGTTAAATAATAATCCTTACAGAAGTGAATCCTCTGTAAAGTTCATGCAAGATTCTCTGGAAGATTTGTGTGGGGCTTTCAAGGGAAAAGGTGCAAGATTATATTTTTTTGACGGGTCTCCAGAGAGCCTGCTGCCAGATATGATTTCTCGTTTGAAAATAAAAGCCGTTTTTTTTAATAGGGATTATACTCCCTTCAGTTTGCAAAGGGATAAGGTATTAAAATCGATTTGTGATAGGAATGGGATTGACTGTATCATTTCAGATGATGCGCTTATAAACCCACCAGAGAAAACTGTAAAGAAAGACGGTTCTCCTTATTCCATGTTCACACCATATTTCAGGAATGCTTCTTTATTCGATGGTTCAGTTCCTATCAGGGGCAGTATGTCAAATTTTTGGACAAAGAACGTGCCAGGGACCATAAAGGATTGGCGGGTGCTCCTGAAACACGGAAAAACTACGACAATCAAGGGGGGACGGTCTGAAGGGTTGAAGCTGTTATCTAAGCTTAATTTCCAGCAAAAATATGAGACAACAAAAGACTTGCCTGTCTTGAAGACATCTCTCCTTTCAGCACATAATAAGTTTGGCACGCTCTCAATCCGGGAAGTATATCATGCTATAAGAAAACGGCTTGGAGTTGGGCATCCTTTACTTAGGCAACTTTATTGGCGTGACTTTTTTACTGCCATCGCGTTTTTCTTCCCTCCTGTTTTCGGTTCTCCCTTTCATGAGAAATATTCTTCAGTCAAATGGATGGATGATTCAGACGCTTTCAAAAGGAGGTGCAGGGGGAGACAGGTTTTCCCCTTGTTGATGCGGGTATGCGGGAATTGAATGCAACAGGATTCATGCATAATAGGGTGAGGATGGTTACTGCTTCTTTCCTGGTCAAGGATATTCATATTGACTGGCGGAAAGGGGAGCAGTACTTCGCAAGCAGGCTTGTTGACTATGATCCTGCTGTAAATAATGGAAACTGGCAGTGGACCGCTTCAACAGGTTGTGACGCACAACCATATTTCAGGATTTTCAATCCTTGGAACCAACAAGTTAAGTTTGACAAAGACTGTGAGTATGTACGGAGATGGATTCCTGAATTGCGAGAGATACCTGTCAAGTCCATTCACAAATGGTTTAGCGAACATGGCAAGTATGATGTTTCATATCCAGCTCCTATGTGTGATCATAAGGAGGAAGCGCATAGGGCTATTATTCTATATAAGCAGGTTTTTAATTGAAGAAATTTTTACTTCGGATATTTCCTTTTATAGCTTCTCTCGTTATGGCTTCTGTTTCCTATTCCGAAATAGAGGAATCCATAATACTTCCTGAAAAAGGGAATCCTAAAAAATGGGTAGTGGTGTTGTGTGGGTATACGCCTGCTGGAGACCCGTATCAGCAGTTTCCTGCGCATTTTGTTAAGAATTGGAAGATCAAGGAGCTTTCGGATAAGCATCAACTTGCATTTTATATAATCAATTCAGGGGAGTCATTTTATGACAAGAAATATGTTGGGATTTTGGTGGATAAGATTGTTAAAAAGACAGAAAACAAGAAGGTTATTCTGATTGGTGTATCTACTGGTGTTGAAGGAATTATTAAATTGTGGACTGGAATTGCTAAAAAAGTCAGTTGTATGATAGGAATTTCTGGAACATACGATTTGTTCAGTCTTCCAAAAGAGTCTGGGGAATATAGGATTCATGCCAAAGTCTGGGGGGCAAGAGACGAAAGATGGAAAGAGGATAATCCAGCTGATATAATGCAAAGATGCAGTCAGAGAGGGAAGACCTGTTTTTATCTCTTTTCTGAATATCATTCCATATATTATGGACAGATGAAAAGTATTTCAGAAAAGCGGTTCAATTGCATTTCCCTGATTCCTGATTTTAATGTCGGAAAAGAGATGCAACATGATTGGAATTTTTGGAAACATGAAGACCTCCTCCTAAACATAGAAAGAATATTCTCTATGTGTAGATGAGGACTGTAATGATCACGTGTTATCCATCCTTTGTCAGATGAGGGCTAATGAACATTCTTCTGGCTATGACAATCTGTTTATATTCGGCTTTTAGTCTTTTTGCAGCAGAATGGACTGGAAATCCTTGGGAATGACAGTATTTGAATCCAAAAGCTCACTTTATGTTCTTTTCTGTGATGCACGCAGGTCAAACCAGCCTGTCCCTGCAGGAATCACTGTGTATGGGCCGTATGATGTGAAAAGAAATATGCTTTGGCCAATGAAAGATGAATCTATGGGTTTGCAGAAGACAATCTATCCGAAATTGACTTATTGGCCTGTGACAGAATCATTTTTCGACTTGTTTTATAATTATCATATGACAGAATTTTCCATAACACAGACAATCGGTCCGAATGCGTTTGTATGGGGCTATCTTGCAGCAAGGAAGTGATTGATCAGTTCACTTCCTGATTTTCCGTGAAAGGGAAGAGAATGTTATGGAGTTGTTATACTCGCCTTTTGTGGAAAGCTTGATGGTATGTTCACCTTCAGGGATTCCCGCAGTATTAATGATATAATACAGGAATTTGATGGCATCAGGTTTAATTTCTGGAATTGTCAGCGTTGTATTTATTTTTGATAATCTGTAACTGCCTTCAGGAAGTGTCATTTCCACTTTTACGTTTTTCACGGTTTTGAATGGATCCTTGTTCTGTACAAGTGCGATGATCACCGCTGTTTCTCCTGAAATTTTAAGCGGAGCTCCCAAGGAGAGATCTATCGCTTCCCCTTTGTAAATGGCACTGTTGTAAAGACCGATCTTTGATGCGAGTTTCTTTTTACTCCGTTTGTCTGAGACTGGAGGAAATTTAATGGGTCCCCACATCAGCGCATATCCAGAATCTGGAAGTCCCATTTCTGTTTTTTTGAGAGGAGCGCCATCTGTTGTAGTATAATCCCATCCAGCTGTATCCAATTTTTCAGGGTTTGCAAAAATGACACTATCGGGGGGAGCTAATCCTGCCCCTTTTAATGTGGCTTGGAACTGTGCATAGGGGCTCAGTAAACTATCAAGTGTTATAATATAATCAGGAACATCTGTTATCCGTTGTTCAGTCATGACAACCCCTTTTCCTGCAACAAGAAAGGGCATGCTGTCATTTGGTCCGTTGAATGTGTCAAACATCAGTCTCATCCCAAGTTCACGTTCAACTGTATCCATATTCTGGATAAAATAGGAGATGACAATGGAATCAGGTTTTTGGGAAGTATATCCGTCTTTTATTTCTATGATTTGGGTAAGCCGAACCTTGTTGATTTCCCATTCTGATGTGATTTTTGTAGGAGTCTCAGCTATAGGTTTCTTGACCGGCTTCCCATCTTTTCCCATTTTGAAGAGTTTCCCATCTATATAAACATAGACGCCATTCATGGAAGGAGCTTTCTGTTGAAGAAGAAAATGGTTGTCATCCGAAGGGAAATTAGGGTCTCCCTTGATTGTTTGAAATGATTCCAATCTCTGGTTAAAATCATTGACTGTCACTTCTATGAATTCGTTTTTTATGGTTACTCCAAAGAGAGCTACATTGAGGAGAAAAAGAAAGGAAAGTGTCATTAGATAACTTATGTTTTTCATCACTATATATTAATATTTTGTGATGTAAATGTCAAGAAAAGTGTAAATGAATAGTATTCTTTGTCAAAGAAGATATTAGAACAAAAAACGGCTTATCAATTTTTTTGAAAGATGGAATTAATTGATTATATTAAAGTAGGTATGGTTTTTGCAAAGGAACCCGAATGAGAATATTATCTGGAAGATTAAAAGGCCGTGTTATAGAGCTTAAAGGACCAATCAAATTTAGGCCTGCTTTGGCTATTGTCCGAAAAGCCCTTTTTGATATCATCAGGTTTGATATTTCCCCAAATCAGTATTTTCTGGATCTGTTCGGTGGGTCAGGTTGTGTTGCTGTTGAAGCCTATAGTCGGGGCATAGACAATGTCTGGATCAATGAATTAGACCGAGGCAACTTTGGCTCTATTCTTGATAATCTAAAGCGTTTCAAGATTGATACAAATTTCAAACTTTTCAATAGGGATTTCAGGGCTGTTCTTGATTTGATTAAATCTGAAAATAGGATTTTCAATTATATCTTTGCTGCTCCGCCTTATGATGATGTTTCTTTTTATCCGGAAATCGTGCGTTTTTTCAAGGAGAATCAGAATCTGCTTGCTGATGATGGTTTTCTCATACTTGAATACAGGCGTCGTACCCCAATCGATACGGATGGATTTGAAGTCTATAAGGATAATTCCTATGGAGATACAAAACTGATGTTTCTCAGGAAGAGGTGTATCAATGCCTAATTGGATTGTTCATCTTGGCCTCCAATATGGTGCTGTGAAAGCGATTCCCCATCGCTTTCGTGATGTGACCCTCTTCATGCTGGGGGCCATCACTCCTGATATCGCTTCTGTTGTATATGTTGGATTGTTGGATGTGTTGAATGTCCAAAAACATTTTGATTTCATAATCTGGTATTTTCAACCTTTTCATACTCCTTTCATGTCTGTTCTCATAGGACTCATGATCGCCTTGTTTCTGAAAGGTCCTAAACCTGCTTATTTTTTCAGCTATTCTGCCGGAGCTATGCTTCATTTCGTTTTGGATAGCACTCAAAAACATATTGGGTTTCATATCCTTCTCGGATATCCATTTACATTCCAGGATCTGAATTTGAACCTGTTTTTTACTGACCATGTCATTTATTATATTTTTACATGGATTTCGCTTGGTATTCTTGTGACGATCCTGCTTTTTGAAAAAGAGAGGTCTCATGTAGACATCCGTCATGTTTTTGACAGGACAGGGATGCCCTTTGGTTTTGTACTCTTAGCGCTGATTTTGGTTTTCCCGTTTTTTACAAAAGATGATTTTTTCAGGAATAATTATCATTACATCAACTTTTTTACAGATAAAGAGGATTTTACTGGGAAAAAAATCGCATTATGTGTGAGCGAGGTCGTTTCCACAGAACCTCTGAAAGTTTTTGAACTGAACAAGATATTGGAGCTTCATTATTCCGGATCGATTCGTTTAAAAAAAGGTGATTTTGTCTCTTTGGAAGGGATTTATAACGGCAAATCCATAGATGTTGATTTTATTAGGATACATGGATCCTACAGGTTTAAACGCATTACATCAATCATAGGTTTGATATTCTTTATCCTGATCATCATCAATGCAGAAACAGGAGTGTTCCAATGGCATGTGAGAACATCAATAAAAAACTGAAAAAATGTAACTGTACTTATGAACCCTGTGTTTTTTTATGAGCAATAGGAAGTAATGTGAAAATCATCGGAGTCATCCCAGCCAGGTTGCATTCAACAAGATTGCCAGGCAAAGTGCTTCTGGACATTGCAGGAAAGCCGCTTCTCTGGCATGTCTATCATTCAGCTTTGAAATCATCTTGTCTGGATTCCATTGTTGTTGCGGCAGACGATGAGAAAATTGTTTCAGTGATGGAGTCTTATCATATTCCATGTATGCTGACTTCCAAAAAACACAAGTCAGGAACAGAACGGGCAGGAGAAGTGGCTTTGAAAATGAAAGCTGATGCTTATATCAACATACAAGGCGATGAACCTATGATTGCCGCTTCGAATATCGATATGATTGCCAGGAAATTTGAGACTGATAAACGGTTCCCTATTGTAACACTTAAAGTCAGGATACGATCACAGAAGGATGTCCTTAATACTAATAACGTGAAGGTCGTAACGGATAGGGAAGGCCGCGCGCTTTATTTTTCACGTTCAGTCATACCATATGATAGGGACAAATCTGAGAATGTCAGATATTTCAAGCATCTTGGGATATACGGTTACACCAGACAGGCATTACTGAAGATCGTACGACTGGCACAGACAGATTTGGAAATTTCTGAAAAACTTGAACAATTAAGGTTTATGGAACATGGATTCCCGATTTCTGTGCTTGAAACCAAGAAAGGTTCTATTGGAGTAGATACAGCGGAAGACCTTGAACATGTACGAAAAATGATGATAAGGAAGTGATCTGGTATGGGACAGCAAATCATTAAGTTGGATCAAAATGAAATTTCTAACAATAGACCGCTTATGCTTATTGCAGGACCGTGTGTCATTGAAAGCGAGGCTCTTGTTCGTTCTGTTGCACAGGAATTAAAGAGAATTACGGGAACACTGGGCATTCCCCTGGTTTTTAAGGCTTCTTTTGACAAGGCGAATCGGACTTCAGTTCACTCATTCAGGGGCCCTGGTTTGGATGAAGGACTTCGGATCCTCGCAGCAGTAAAGAGGGATTTTTCTCTGCCCATCCTTACTGATGTCCATGTTCCTGATCAGGTAGGGAAAGTCTCCGAAGTTGCAGATATCATCCAGGTTCCGGCTTTTCTGGTCAGGCAAACAGACCTGCTTGTTGAATGCGCCCAGTCAAAACGTATCGTTAATCTGAAGAAAGCCCAATTTCTTTCACCAGAGGAGATGCGGTTTGCCATAGAAAAAATAGAGTTTTTTGGGAATAAGAATATACTATTAACTGAAAGAGGTACTTTTTTCGGTTATCATAATCTTGTTGTTGATCTTCGTTCCTTGGAGATTATGAAAGCAATGGGGTATCCTGTCGTTTTTGATGCAACACATAGTGTCCAAAGTCCAGGTGCTGGAGGTGACAAGACATCCGGTCAAAGGGAGTTTATTCCCGTATTGACAAGAGGTGCTGTTGCGTCAGGGATTGCTGGACTATTCATGGAGGTGCATCCAGAACCGGAAAAAGGATTAAGCGATGCGGCAAACATGTTCCCTCTTAATGAGTTGGAAAATTTCTTGAAAAAGATAATGCGGATTGATGGAGTCGTGAAACAAGATGAAGAATAAGGTTGCAAAAGACATAAAAGAAGCCATCAGCAAAGAGCGTTTAGCGCTCTCTGAACTTGAAAGTATCATTACAGACCAGCATGTAAGATTTGTGAAGATGGCTCAGGATTGTCATGGCAGAATCATTTTTACAGGCATTGGGAAATCAGGAATCATTGGAAAAAAACTCGCAGCCACTTTTTCTAGTACTGGGACATCGGCTTTCTTTCTGGATCCGACATCAGGCATTCATGGTGACCTTGGAGCTCTTGGGAAGGGTGATGTTGTTGTTGCCTTGTCCAAAAGTGGGAATACTGAAGAAGTCCTGAGGATTATTCCCTATATAAAACGGTTGGGAATCAAACTTGTAGCGATGACCGAACATCCTGGTTCTGAATTAGGGAAGCATAGTGACCTTGTTCTCCGCATTCCTGCTATGGCTGAAGCATGTCCTTTCAATCTGGCACCAACCATAAGCACGACTCTTCAACTTGTGTTGGGTGATGCCCTTGCCATAGCTTTGCTGAAAGCCAAGGGGTTTTCAAAAAATGATTTCGCGCTTCTCCATCCTGGTGGAAGTCTAGGCAGGCAGTTGATGAAAGTTTCTGAGGTCATGCGCACAGGGAAAGACCTTTCTGTGGTTGATGAGGATTCGACCATGGACGTGATCCTGAATTCTATCATTAGCGGGAGAGCCGGTGTCGCGATCATTGTTAATAAGAAAAAAAAGCTGACAGGTATTATTGTTGACGGTGATCTCAAACGGATCTTGGTAGATCATCGTAAAGAGGATTTCTTCAAAATCAAAGCAAGGGATGTCATGACTCGCCATCCAAAAGTCATTACAAAGGACAGTCTGGTTGTTGAGGCTTTGTCTATTATGCAGGGCCGTATTACCTCCCTTGTTGTTATTGATAAAGGACATAAACCTGTTGGACTCATCCATCTACATGATATACTCCAGAAAGGTTTTATCTGATGAAACATATCATTCTAATGACATTTTTGTCTGTGTTTTTTTTGGTTTCCTGTGGCAAAAAGGAGTTTATTCCGTTCTTGGATTTTGAAGGGGAGCCTGATCTCATATTGACAGATTTTATTTATACATCCTCGGTTCTCACAAACAAGATATGGGAGATCAAATGTGATGAGGCTGAGAAATATGAGGATAAGAAGCTGTTCCTTTTTAAGACCATTGAGCTTAAGATGTTTGAGGATAACAAGGTCAATTCCGTTTTAAATGCCAAGTATGCGATTGTGAATTATACAGGTAAGAATGTTACAGCCCAAAGCAATGTGGTTTTAGTCACTTCTGATCGAAGCCGTCTCTATACGACAACTTTGACTTGGGATGATAGTAGGAAAATCCTTAGGACGGATGATTTTGTAAGAATTGTCAGGACGAACGGGGATGTCATTACAGGCTACGGCCTTGAAATGGATCAGAATGCCCAGGAAATTGTCATAAAAAACCGTGTAAGAGGTAAGTTTAAGAAAGATGAATAAACTCTTTTTGGGGGCATCCCTTTTATGCCTTCTTATGACAGAATCAGCCAGCTGGTCAGAAATAATGAATTTCAAGGCTCATACTGTAAAATATAAGATGGGCTCTCCCAAACAGGTTACATGCATTGGCAATGCGGTAATTTCAAACGAGAAAAACCTGATGAAAGCAAACCGTATTGTTATTGCTGGCTTAGATTTAGATGAGGCAAAAATGTTCGGAAAAGTCACTGTAGCTGATTATAAATCAGATATGGTTCTGACATCGGAATATATTGAATTTTTCCAGAAAAAGGATTATATTCGTGCTTTAAACAAGCCGATTCTTGTCATGGGAAGCTTGGTCATCAGTTCTGAGGTTATGGAGCGATTTTTGGACAAGGAGATATCACTCATCCAGGGAAAGAGCGTCATTTCACGTTCCAATGTGACAGTACATTGCAGATCCGGTATTTTTGATGAAAAGCGAAAGTCTGTTGACCTTAGGGGAGACCCCAAGATTTTTGTCAAACATCAGGAAGACGAGGATGCTTTTGATGATTTTTCATGTGGACGTATAGTGCTTTATAATACAAACAATACGGTTGTACTTAGCCGTGATGTTAAAGGTCGGATATATCTGAATGACTAGTGGAATTCGATTGAATATAGAGAGTCTTAAGAAAGTCTATGGAAAGAAGACAGTTGTCCAAGATATAAGTTTGGACATTGGCCAAGGCGAGGTTGTTGGGCTTCTTGGACCTAATGGGGCTGGCAAGACTACCACTTTTTATATGATTGTCGGGGTTATCAAACCCAATGGTGGTAAAATAACATTATGGGACCAGGTCTTGAACGAGATGCCTATGTATAAAAGAGCACGGTTGGGTATAACATATCTGCCACAAGAATCATCTGTTTTCAAGAGAATGACAGTGGAAGAGAATATCAGTGCAGTATTGGAGCTGAAGGGTTTTTCAAAAAAGGAGACGCAGGAAAGGACAGAAAAAGTCCTTCATGAATTATCCATCACTCATATCAGGAAAAACCAGGGATTCTACCTTTCAGGTGGTGAAAGGCGACGCACTGAAATCGCCAGAGCCCTTTGTCTTGAACCGAAGTTCCTTCTGCTTGATGAACCTTTTGCAGGGATCGATCCTATTGCGGTTATGGATATACAGAATATCATTCGTCAGTTGAAGGAAAAGAACATCGGAGTGCTTATCACGGATCATAATGTCCGGGAGACCCTTTCCATAACCGACAAGTCTTATATCATCTATCAAGGGAAAATCCTATTCTCAGGAACATCCGAACAGCTGATCAACGATGAAAATGCACGACGGGTTTACCTGGGGGAGAACTTTAAGATCTGATGAAACTAGAAGTAAACATAGCGCAGAAGCTTATACTTACACCACAGCTTCGAGCGGCCATAGAGATTTTGCAGATGTCTGCTTTGGAACTGAAACAGAAAGTACAATCTGAACTCCAGGACAATCCTTTTTTGGAAGAGGATGCAGAAGCGACTCATGATGATGATGCGGATATGATTGTCGCAAAAGAGACACCTGCGCAGGATGTGATGGAAACCCGTTTTGAAGATTCGAGTGACACAGGCTATGTGAGGCGTTCAAACAACGCTTCGAATTCAGATTTTTTAGAAGGAGTCCTCGCCAGACCCAAGACATTGAAAGATGAATTGCTTTGGCAACTCAGGTTGACACTCTCCGATGACCGCCAAATTGCCATTGGTGAAATGATCATTGGGAACATCAATGATGACGGTTTTCTTGCAGTCTCACTTGAAGAACTCTCTGACTATATGAAGATTCCTGTTAATGACGTAAAAACAGTCCTGGATGTGATACAGACATTTGAGCCGTATGGTGTTGCTGCCGCAGATCTTAAGGAATCTCTCCTTATCCAGTTAAGGTATAAGAAAATCCCTGATCCTTGGGCTTCCCGCATAATTGAGAATTATTTCGACCTTCTCACTTCCAGGCGGACTACACAAATCGCAAGAAACCTGGGTGTTTCTGAAAAAGTAGTAGAGGCTTCGCTTGCAGTGATTGCTTCACTTAACCCAAGACCAGGACAGGAATATGAGAGCAGGGAGACAACTTATGTGGTTCCTGATGTGATTGTCAAGAAGATTGGGGAGAAGTTTCTGACAATCATCAATGATCCATGGATACCAAAAGTCAATATCAGTGATTTTTATGGCAATCTGATGAGACAGACGAGCCAAAAGGATCCTGCACAGAAATTCATGGAAGACAGGTATCTTTCTGCGTTATGGCTCATCCGCAGTATTGAACAGCGCAGACAGACCATTTACAAGGTCGTGAACAGTCTGGTAAGGTTTCAGGAACTTTTTTTTAAAAATGGGATTAAGTCGATTGCGCCACTCACACTGAAAAGTATTGCTGATGACATTGAAATGCATGAGTCTACAATTTCCAGGGTTACCCAGAACAAGTATATCCAGACTCCTTGGGGTATTTTCGAAATGAAATATCTCTTTTCCAGTAAGTTGAAGAATGATTCAGGTATTGATTTTTCGTCGCGTTCTGTGAAGGAAATTATCAAGGATATTATTGAAAATGAGGACAGCGCTCTTAGTGATGCTGAACTTGTAGGACAGCTCACAAAGATGGGAGTCCAGATATCCAGACGAACTGTAACAAAATATAGGAAGAACTTGAGGATCCTTCCATCATATCTCAGAAAAAAATAATACACTCGAAAGGAGTTTTTCATGAACATCAATTATCATGCAGTTAATTTCAAGCTTACGGAACCGCTGAAGAACCATGTTGTAACAAGGCTGGAACATGCAACCAGGGTGTTTCATAAGGTTGAGGGTGTGAATGTCTATCTTAAGGTTGAAAAAAATGTCTGTACTTCGGAAATCATCTTACAGGCAGATGGTATGAATCTCTATATGACAGAGACGGATGCAGATATGTACAGATGTGTTGACTTGATGCTAGGACGTCTTATTGCCCAGGCGCATAAGTCCAAAGAACGGCAGAAAGCCCATAAGTCCAAGGCTACAGAGCACCATCATCATGTCGTATTGACAAGGAATTTCAAGAGTAAGGACGATATTGAGGAAGATGTTGAAGTGTTTAGCAATAAGCCTCTTTCACGGATGGAAGCCTATCTTGAATTGAGGGTCTCGAAAAACAATATTCTTGTATTTAAAGACGTAAAGGATTTTTCTTTTAATATCATGTTGCTTGAACAAGGGACCTGTTTTCTTATCCGCAAAGATGAGCCTTTCTTCAAGTTCTTTTCCAAGTTTATGTCCTCAGGGCTTGTACAATATACCTTGGAATTGAGAAAAGAAGATATAGTTGTGACTTCCAAAAAGAAGTATGTCATCAGTGAATTAAAGCAACAGGATGCTGTCAAAGAGCTCTCCAAGAATGATTTTTGCATATATCAGGATTCACTCACAAGGAATTTGAATGTGCTTTTCAAGTATGGTAAGAATAAGATCGGTCTAGTGGAGAATTTAGCGCTACAATGAGACCTCAATTGATTGTAAAAGATATTTTTGATGCGAACTATAAGAAATCAGACTACATGAAACTCGATTTTCTTACAGGTAAAATCGGGTTCGACCGCAAAGTGATGCAGCTTGATTTGAACCGTCCGGGTTTGGCTTTGAGCGGTCATTATAAGAATTTTGGGAGTGAACGTATCCAGATTTTCGGAAAAGGGGAGTGCGCTTTCCTTTCGTCCTTGTCCCAAAAGGCTCTTAAGACAACATTGGATAAGATTTTCAACTATAGAATGAATCTTTGCATATTCACACATGGCATCAAGCCCCCTGCATATTTCATTCAGCAAGCCAAAAAGGTAGGAACTCCAGTTGCGGTTTCCAGACATGCGACATCAGCTTTCATCATCCTTTTAAGTGAATTATTGGAACATTGGTTGGCTCCCATGCTGAATACTCATGGTGTTCTTCTTGAAGTTTTTGGTGTTGGTGTTTTTATCACAGGTCAGAGCGGGATAGGGAAAAGTGAGACAGCTCTGGAATTGGTCAAGAGAGGCCATCGTTTTGTAGCAGATGATGTTGTCAATATAAGGAAAGTCATGGGGACGACACTTATAGGGACAAGCCATGAACTGTTGAAACATAAAATGGAAATTCGAGGTATGGGCATTGTGGATATTGAAAGGGTTTTCGGTATAGGTTCCATCAAGCCGAGCAAACGGATTGATATTGCGATAAAACTGGCATCTTGGGATAAAGTGGCTGACTGTGACCGGTTAGGGATTCAAAGGAGCACATTTTCAATTTTGGGAATTAAGATCCCGTATATAGTGTTGCCAGTAAAGGCAGGTAGGAATATTCCTGTCATTATTGAGACAGCGACACTGGATATGGTTCTTAAGGAATCTGGATATAATGCATCACTTGAACTGACGCAACAAGTAAAGAAAAATCTGAACAGGACAAAGGTATGTCTATGACAGGAATTATCATTGTGACTCATGGGAAACTGGCGTTGGAATTGGTTAACACAGCAAGCATGGTTTTTGGAACTTTAGAAAAAGTGCATCCTGTATGTTTCACGTCTGACATGGAACTGGATGATCTTCAGGAAGAAGTCAAAAAAATATCTGCCAAGTATGTATCTGAGCCTCTCATATATATGACAGATATGTTTGGCGGCAGTGCATTTAATGTCGCTTCAATGATTATGAAAAAAGGGGTCGATTTGCTGTTGGCAGGAGCTAATATGCCTTTGCTGTTGGATATCCTGTTTGCCAGGGATGAACAAGATATTATTTCAATTAAGAATAATATTATTAATGATATGTCTAAATTTATCGTTATCTATGAGGGGGGTGCTTAGTTGTCTACTAAGGTCTTCAGGATAGATGATCGTCTCGTGCATGGGCAGGTGATTGTTGGATGGGTTCAACGACTCAGGCTCAATTGTATTGTTGTTGCAAACGATGAGGCTGTCTGTGATTTGCAGAAAAAAAGCATCTGGAAACTCGCATTGCCTATTGAAGGGTTTCATTTTTTTTGTTGGTCACTTGCTGAAACTGTAGAAAAACTGAATAAAGGTGAGTTGGAACAATATAAATATGTCTTGTTAGTGGATTCAGTTCGTGATGCCCATAGACTGATTAGTTTAGGTTTGGATGTTCAGGAAATCAATATAGGAGGGTTGCACTTCAAAGAGTCAAAGAAGCAATACTCTGATTCGATTTTTTTGGATGATTCGGATATCAACCTGTTGAAAGATCTGGTGTCTAAAGGGATCCATATCATTTCACAACCGTTGCCTAGTGATGCCAGGGTTGAAATCCAAAAGATTTTACCAAGGATGGAAATGTCATGACGGAATGGATCTGGATCTCCATCATTGTTGGTTTGATCAATTTTACAAACGTAAGGTTTGGTCTTTTCTTTTTTGGAGAACCGTTGGTCATTGGTATGTTGACGGGCTGGTATGTCCAAGATATCGCTCTTGGCCTGTATATTGGTGCTGTTATGCAGTTTATGTGGATTAAAAGCATACCCATCGGGGTAAAAGTCCAAGTAAATTATTCTATAATGACTTTTCTTTCTATTGTTTTTATTCAAGCCTATGGGGAAAGCCTGTTCCCGATTGTTTTTTTCTGTGCTTATGTCTTTTCCTTGATTGGTAAATTTTTGGAAATCGTCATGAAACGCCTTTGCAATGTGTTTGTGGGCGATATGATGAAGAATATCGAAAAGGTCCGTTTTTTAACTGTGCATTTCCTGTTTTTGCTGTTTCATGTCTTATCTTTTTCTCTTCTTGCTTTTGTAGGGTTGTTTGCTTCAGATATGGCATTAAACTTTGTCGGGCCTTTGCTTTCAGAAAAGATGAAGGACGCCTTTGGATTTACTTATCCGTTCCTGGCTTTATACGCTTTGGCCATGTTTTTTCATTCGGTGGAGTTCAATCTGAAGTATCTATATTTGCTGATAGGTATTATTTTAGGATTAGCGATGATGTTTCTCAATCTCGGATTTGAGGTTAAAATATCTGTCCTGGTAATAGGTGCGATAGGCATTACTCTTTTACAGCAAAGGATTTATCGTTCTAAGAAGGCTCTTCTATGACGATATTCAAAGTCTTTATACGTTCATTTTTTATCAATGTGTTCCAAAATGAGAAGAATATGCAGAATTTTGGATTTGTATTTGCTATGAAAGATATCCTTAAGGAAACGACTAATGGAGTCAAGGAATATTATTCGAGACTATTGTCATATTTTGAATACATATCTTCCAATCCTTTTTTTGTAACAGCTATTATTGGTCTTTGTATCAACCTGGAACGAAAGCAGAAGACCGAAATGATCGGAAAGGTCAAGATAGATGCGATGTCTCCGATTGCGGCTTTGGCTGATGCCATGATTTGGGGAACTTTAAAACCTGCTTTGACGGTTTTGTTCGGTACTTTGGCATTGCTTATGTTCAGTGCAAGCCCCTTTTTTTTCTGGTTGTTTTTTATACTTGTAACAAATTTTTTCAGATGGTATAACCTCTTATTATGCGAGAAGATGGGTTTAGGATTCCTTTTTCAATATTCCAAGATGAATCTCCAGGAAATCATGCTAATCGTAAAACGTTCTTCAATGATTTATTTTGGTGGATTTTTAGTGCTATATTTTTCTTACCAGTTTAATATGACTCCGATTCTGACACAGGGAAATGAGCATTTTTTGATTATAGCATATTTCATCTTGTCATCCATTTTGATGAATAAGATCAATCAGGAGTTTTCATTGCTATTGTTTATGTCTGTTTTTATAGGGTATTATTATATTTTTTTTTAAGAAGGACACCATGAAGGAAAAAACAATCACTCTTAAGAATCATAATGGGCTTCATGCAAGGCCTGCTGCGGAACTTGTCCGGTTGGCTGGATCATTCAAGGCAGAGATATTCATTATGAATGTCTCTACCAAGAATAAGGTCAATGCAAAAAGCATATTGCAGCTGCTGACTTTAGGTGCTTCGTTTGGTTCTGAACTGCATATCCATTGTGTTGGATCGGATGAAGACAAGGCTTTGACTACTATTGTGGAATTTCTTTCATCGTCAAAACAATGAGGTGTTTCATGTTAAAAAAAACGTTGATTATCATCCTTTTTATTGCCACAATCCTTCAGGCTCAAGATGGGACAAGTCCGGTTGCAACTGAGTACAATCCTTTTTTGGCTGGTACTCTTTCTTGGTACAGTGCGGGGCTAGGGCAGATATATACCAGGAATTATATCAAAGGGGTTGTTTTTTTCACTGTCGATACATCCCTTTTTCTTCTAATGATTAATTCTGTAGCTGATTTTAACCTGAACATAGATGATAAACTCGGGTTTAGTCTTAATGTCCAATTGAAAAGCCAGAAAGACATCGAATATAATTCTTTAAAAGCGGCTTTTTTCCTTGTTTCTTATGTCTCTTTTCATTTTTATAATGTTTTTGATGCGGTTCTCACATCAGCACGGAAGAATGCAAGATTATCTTTTCATACGGATCCTTTCAAACAGCAAGCAACACTAGCTTTTTCTGAAAAGTTCAACTAAGGTGGATTTATGAAAAAAACAATTGTCATTTCCCTTTTCTTGCTTTTTATTGTCGTAGGAGTGGCGTTAACCGATTCTCCAGCCGTAAGACTTAACACTACTTACAAAGATCCTTTTCTGGCAGGTGTTCTTTCATGGGTTATGCCAGGTGCTGGTCAGATCTATTGCCAATCGTATACCAAAGGATCCGTTTTTATTTTTGGGGATATGATTGAAAAATCATCAATGGTTTTTATCCTGTTGTATCTGAATAATAAATACTTTAAGACATCTTCAGACCTTATTAGCTGGGAACGGCTTGATGTAAATGACAAGACTATTATCATTTCCTATTTTGTCTTAAGTGCCTCGTTCAAACTGTTTAATGCCATGGATGCTGTTTTTACAGCTGAAAAATTCAATACATTACATATGAATGATAATATTGGTTTCCATTTTGATCTCAAGTCTTTAGGAGGAGGAAGTCATTTTTTAACAGCTTCCTTGACATGGTCTGAAGGATTATAAAATATGAATAACCGGTATAATATCATTTTTCAGTTTCTTATTATTCTGATGAGTCCAATTTTCCTTTTTGCACTGGATAGGGACTTGACAGGTGTCATAGTTCAAGATCATTCCCAGGTTATGCTCAGGACTAGTATTCCTAAGTTTATCAATCCTGAGCTTATCAATGTCCTGAAGGCAGGAGTTACCATTAGTGTTGTATATGAGGTGAAAATATCAAAAAAGACATTTTTGCCGAATTTTGTTGTTGATAAGAAACTGACATACAAGAAGTCATTGGCTTATAACATCCAGGATAATATTTATGTTTTGCAGGCCCCTAATCAGTCATATAAAAAATCGGATTTAAAAAAAATACTTGATGATTTTTATTCGGAAGATATCATTGTTTTAGGGAAAAGGGATGAGTTCCTATTAGATCAGGTATCATACAACGTAAGGTATAGGCTTACAACTGAAACCATCAAGTTGTATCCTCCCTTAAGTATAATATTTGGATTCATTGAAATCTATAATTTTACGACTGCTTGGAAAACCCTTGAATTGGATAAGAAAAAATGATTAAAAACATAAGATTATTCTATTATTTTATACCTGCTGTGATTTTTATATTGGGCACGATGCTTGGTGGTTTTTTATTTAGAAGTTTTGATGTCATGTACTCAAAAAACATCATTTTTTCCATGGTTTTTGTTTCCCTTCCGGCGGTCTTGCTCTATTATATCGTTCTTGCAGTCATTAAGCTTATTGTGGAATTCAAAAGGGGGAAGACGGGGACACAGTATCAGGTCGGTATCCTGCTAAGTTTTTTCCTTATTATCGCACTTATCATGGGACCTTTTATTTTTTTTATGAATAATATTCTTAATAGGAGTTTCGATATCTGGATGATGTCTGACTTAAAGAATGCCCTTGATGGAGGCCATAAACTATCCCAGCTTTTGGAATCAGATACAAAAAGGAAATTGACTGCAACTACAGACCGCATCATCGAAAACCTGAAAAATGGGACCCAGCCAGTCTCGGATGATTTGGATCTTGATTATTTCAAACTGTATTCCAAAGGTTCCCCTGCTGGTTTTGTGTCAAAAGACAAGGACGATTTCAATCTGATCACACAAAAGGATATCATTGAATATAAGGACGGCAATGACCTTTTTTTACGGAAAAAGTTTAATCATAAATATTATTTGGTTTATCTTAAACAGATAAGGGAAGAAAATCAGGATTCCGTGATTATCACGGCTGCAAAAATCGCTCCTGAACTGTATTTGAACATGGCTGCCATCGAAAAAGGCTATATCATTTATCAACAAATCAATGTATTCCAAAAACCTTACCAGAAAATAATCTTTATGGTCATGATGGATCTTGTCTTGTTGGTTCTTTTTATTGCAGTCCTGCTCAGTATCCTTTTTGCAAAAAGGATTTCTTCGCCCATACTTAAGCTTTATGATGGTATTCAGAATATTGCAGCAGGCCGTCTTGACCACATGATACAGTATCCTAAAAATGATGAAATGAAAATCCTAATCTCATCATTCAACAATATGATCAAGGAGCTCTCTTTTAATCAACAGGCAGTCCAGCATTCACGCCATATGGAAGCCTGGAAAAAGATGTCTATACGAATCATTGACGATCTTAAAAAAAGGATATTAGAGCTGACTTCAGAATTCAACCAATTGGCTGTTTCACTCCCTGAATCGTCTGTAGCACGGCTGGATATCGCCCATTTCCAGGGTCAAATCAGGGACCTTTCACTAATGATATCTGAGTTTGATGCGATGACAAATTCAACAAAACTTCCCTTAAAAAAAGAGAACTTGAATGATATCATACGTGATGTTGTAGAAATGTTTGAGTCTGTTAATCTAAACGTCTCTTTTCATGTCGAACTGGATAATTCACTCCCTTTGATGAATATCAACCGTGATGAAATCCATCAGGTTCTCATCAATCTTTTAAAAAATGGACTGGAAGCTATCCCCCTAAAAGCCAAAGGCGTAATACGGATTTTAACCCAAAATCAAAGGACTTTGCAAGGAAGTTTTGTCAAACTGGAAGTTTCAGATAATGGTATAGGAATTAGAGATGATATCCTGCCTCGTATTTATGACCCTTATTTTACAACAAAAAAACGTAAACAGGGACTGGGTTTGACCATTGTAAAAAAGGTGCTTTCTGATCATGAAGCAAGGATTTCTTATAAGCGCCTTGATGGACGTTCTATTTTTACCATCGAATTTCAGACAGAATAGCCTTTTTAACGACAAAAGCGGCATTTTAACGAAATTTCAATATTTCAAGTTTAATTGGTGAAATGCCGAAAATAGTACTATACTATACTATATAATATCATTATAACAGACAGTAAGGAAATCACTGTGGCTGAAAAAAAGAACAAAAATGCTCCTCCCCAACAGGCAGATGATGATTTTCACAAGATCATAAAACTTAGTCTTCGCTCAAAGATCATTTGGCTGATTGTCATGGTCATTGTCATTATCATGCTCTTTGTCTATCGGACAATACTACGCGACGAGCGTGAGGCCTTGTTTGATTCAATGAAAAATAGCGGTGGTGCGTTGGCTACTTTGCTTGCCAATAATTCACGCGTAGCTTTGGTCAAGGCCCTTTTAGACGAGTCTGTGGATGGGCGTATCAATGAGCAGACTTATGCACAATTGAATTATTTCGAACTTGGCTTTGCAGAAACACTGGATCAGATGATTGAACAGAAGGACATTGTCTATGCAGTCATTATAAACAAATTTGGAAATGTCGTAGGGCATTCAAAAACTGAGCCAGAGGTGATAGAAAATACTCCTTATCATCCCTTAGGGACAATACAGAACTTCAAAACGTCATATGTAGAAGGGGATCCTATCAGACCTCTCATCCAGGACTATAATGGTGAATACTACGATCCGAAGTTAAAACAGGTTGTGACAGGAGAAATTTTGGATGTCGCTTTCCCCATGGTTGTTGATATCAAGGTGAATACACTGAGAGCCTATGAAGGTGAGGTGCATATAGGTATTTCCAAGGCTACTATCAACAAGACCTTGCGACAAGCTGAAGCAAAATTGCAAGGAGTTGCAATCCTTTCTTTGTTAATTGGTATCTTTTTTGCCATCATTCTAGCGTCCATTATCATCAGCCCTATAAAAAAACTTGTAACTGCCATGGGTAAAATCTCCAATGGTGATTTAAAACAGAAGGTTATTGTAAAAACGGGAGATGAGGTGCAATTGTTGGCTACCTCTTTTAATAGGATGACCGATGGTCTTTCAAAATATGTCTCCGCAGGTCTCGTCAAAAGATTGATGAAACAGGAAGGTCTGTCTTTGGGCGGTTCTTACAAGAAAGTCACAATCATGGAATCGGATCTTAGGAATTTTACTGGGACCTCAGAAAAGATGAAACCAGACGAGGTGGTCAGTTATCTTAACGAATATCTTGATATCATGACAAAAATAGTCTTGAAGTATGGCGGTGAGGTGGATAAGTATATTGGTGATGCTATCTTGGCAGAATATGGCCTATTTGATCCCAATATCGAAAACCTGCAGGAGCATACAAAGAATTGTATAAGGGCCTGTGTTGAAATGAACCAGGCAATGATCCAGTTCAATGAAAAACAGATTGAGAGAGGCAGGAATGTCGTTCGTTTCGGTGTTGGGATAAATACAGGGGATATCATTGTAGGCAATATGGGTTCAACAGAGCGTATGGACTATACAATTATTGGCGATAACATGAATCTTACAGCTCGAATATGTGATCACGCAGGAAAAGATCATAAAGAAGATAATGGTAACATTGTACATCTGAGGAATATCCTTATCACTGAACCGACATACGAACTTGTCAAAGATATTGCAGTTGTTGAAGACAAGATTGTACATATAAAGGTCAAGGGGAAAGAAAAGCCTATAAAAGTCTATCAGGTTTATGATGTAAGAGGATGAGAAGGGATGAATTACTCTGATTTAGTGAAAAAAGCTGCGAAAGAGACAAAGCTAACACATAAGACCACAAAAAGAGCTCTAGACCTATTTCTTTTAAAGATCAGGCAGGAGTTAGACTCTTCAGGAAAATCGCGGATCACTGGTTTTGGGACCTTCAAGTCAAAGATGCATAAGGCTCGTGAAGTTATTATTCCTGGTACTTTAGAGAAAAAGTTCAAAACATCCCATTATTCAGTGCACTTTACACCAGATAGGATTTTTAAACGAAAATTCACCTTGATAAAGAATAAGGCCAAGGAGCAGGCGTGAATAAGGTTTCCTTGAAGACTATATCTTCAAAAATCAAGATAAAACCGGCGCAAATGGAAAAGATCGTATCAGTATTTTTCCAGGAAACTGCGAATGCGCTTGCTTCACAAAAAAAAATCCGAATTCCTGGAATTGGATTAATGAAAGCTGATGAGAGGAAGGCTTATGTTGGCAGAAACCCATCAACAGGCGCTAGTATCGAGATTCCTGTAAAAACCAGGATTCAATTGAAAACCTCTCCTGCCTTCAAACATTTTTTAGACAAGAAATTAAAGAAACAGCAGGATATTGAGTTACAGAAATATAAGGAAGAGAAAGAGAAAGCTAAGCTTATCCCGTTTGATAAAGGACTGAAGCCAGAACCGGAGGAACAGTCTGATAAGATAAAAAGCGATTTAAATGTACCAAAAACCAGCGTTGCTCAAAATATGAATGGTAGTATGGGCGAGAGTGATATGTTGCCTGGATCGGAAATGAACCATGAAGAGCAAGCCTCTTTTTTTAATGAAGACTTCAAAGCAGCCCAGGAAATCGTTGATCCTATCGATGTCCATGCTGGGAATGGCGCTTTTGAAAAAGAGTTTACTATACGTGAAATAGCTGACCAGACAGCACGCAAGGTTCAGAATAAGATGCTGATTGTTTTTGGTTCAGGGGCACTGGCTGTCATCATACTTGTTTTTGTGGTCTTCTTTTCCTATTTCAATAGCACTTCTTTTTATCATTTTATTAAGTCCAGTGTCAATAAGGTTAACGAAGAAAATAACCTTACTTATGAGCAGATAGACATGCTTGTCATGGAACGGATGAAAGAGCTCCGCTTGGACATGAGCCAGATGAATGACCTGTACAAACAGGAATTGTATTCCTTGCAAGATGTTGCCCAGAAAAAAATTAACGACAAGATCCGTGCAGATGTGAAGAAGGAGATGAAGAAGCTTAATTCAGGTATAAGAAGCGGTTGGAAGAAAAGCAATACAGGGAATCCATACATAAAGATAGTTAGATACAAGGTTCGAAAAGGGGATAATCTCTGGAAAATAGCAGAAAGCAAATCAAAAAATCCTTATAATTGGGTTGGTATCTATCAGACGAATGGTCGAAAAATAAGAAATCCACATCTGATCTATCCGGGGCAAGAAATCCTGATCCCTATCATCATAGAAAAAGTTCAGGTAAAAAAGAATATAAAACGTTAAGCTCGGTTCCATTTTTTCAGGCATTAAAACAAACCTCTTAAAAGTTCATATATATCATATTATGGAATTTATGATAATGTCTGATCTCCTTTGAACAGATTCAATGTACAGCAATAAAGAATCCTTTTTCTCGCACCCAAAACATGCCTAAAAACGACTTAT
>DYKD01000328.1 GCA_020722765.1 Brevinema andersonii
CTGCCGAGGGCACTAGAAAGGAAAAATCACAAAAGTTTTGGTTCGTTTCGCTTCGTTCGCTCCCCATTGAAATCCCCCTTCCTTTTTACCCGATTGCTAAGAGAGGATGGGGACAAAATAGGCCAAAACCAACTCTCTTAAAAGTGGCTTAAAATAAGGGTTTTTGCCCTTTTTGGCTTAGAACTTGCCCAAGCATTTGACAGGATTCACAGGATATGCTATACTTGTAGCATAAGATAAAAAGTGGCAGAAAGGCGGATTTGGATTTGAAGGATTGGCAGGGCTTGACAGATATGATTGGATAGTGTATAATGGGAGTGTAAGCTAAAAGTCTGAAAGTTCCTTTGAAAAATAAATAAGTAATTCTTGGGAAGGCCAAAAGCCAACCTAAGGACTTTCTTTAGAGGAGAGAGTCCGCGCCAGACGGTAATCTGGTAATCATTTCTAACCCGTAAAGGTTAAGGATTGTAAGCTGAGGTCTGCTTACGAACCGCATGGAGTGATTCTACTAATCGTAAGGCGATTGGGAGATCTCTTCTCTAAAAGGTCATAGTACCTTGTATAGAAGATATCTCTTAGTCGCTTTTTTTGATGAAAGAGACAACGACTGACACAACCTGAGAGAAGGATGGTAAAGAAAAAAATCTTCGTCATCATCCTTCTCTTCGGTATGGAAATTATAGAGGAGAGAGACCTAAGAGACCTAAGTGAATCCGGGTAAGTGATACATACTAACTCTTTGAAGGAGGAATAATAGTTCCAAATAGTTCTTTAAAAGGAAAGGTGCTCGAATGTTTCTGTCTTCTGACATCTGATCCAGAGAAACTTTCCTCTAGCGGTATTGAATCCCAGATATCTGCGAAAATTGCGAGACAAAGTTTCGTAAAGAGGAAAAAGCTCACTGGACGGTTACCAGAGCCGGTAAGTCTGGCAAAGAGGAGAGAGTCGGAGACTTAGGGAAAGAAACATTTGAAAAACCTATTAAGTTGACAATGGCGATTCTATCTCGCAAGGCGAGATGGATAAACCTCTCAACACGTTAGTGCTCCCGTTCATCACTTCGGTGATGAGTCGGGATGAGTCCCAAGAGATTGAGATTCATCCCGGTTTTAAAGAGGAGCCGGAGAATCTTGAAAATTAAATAACGACTACGCAAGTGACAGTTCTCCTGTATCGGGTTTCGGCGCAGAGTTCGGAAAAATAACTTCTGAATTGTGCGCTGAAACTCG
>DYKD01000329.1 GCA_020722765.1 Brevinema andersonii
ATCCATCGTCAGGCGGCCTTGCAGGATGTCGTCGTGGGGAATGGCGATGGTGTGGAATGCTGTCATTCTTTTTCTCCTGCTGCTTCACGAGTATCAGGTTTCGCACCAACTTGTTTTATTTGGTCAATATAATCTTTGGGCAAGGAATGCTCCACTGCGCCTTTTACCACCAAATCTTTGTACCATTGGTAAGGTTCAAGGTTAGCATCGCGATTTTCTGAAACATAAGTAAATACGAGCCGTTTATCTTGATTGGGAAAATGAACTTCTATTTCCCTGCGTTGGTATCCACCTTCGATCTTATCCAAATCTGGTATTTTATGATCAGGAATTCGATATACCACGCCCCACACCTGGCTTTTCTTTAGTTTTTTCAAATTTGCTTTTCCAGAACCATCCCTGCTGACTTTATTCCATGTAAGTTTCCAGTCAGACAAACAAGCAATTCCAACAACTTCTGATTCTGGAATGCGTTCAAGCATACGCTTGCTGAGCATGTTCGAACCGTAGGCAAAGTAATAGGCGCTCATGATGGTCTCCGGATGTGGCATATCGCATCCATCTTCTTTTGGAAATTATTGCGCTCCCCCAGGCTGTCAGGTTTGCGCAGAAAGTCTATGTAATCTTCAAAAACATAGACCAGCTTACGATGGAATTTCCGTCTATTGATTATCAAACCCCTACCATCAGGTGACAATTGAACCATTGGCAGATCAGAGTCCGTGCGGATTCTTGAACTGTATTTGATTTCCGCCTGGTGTAAAATTCCATTCCGAAAACAATCGTGGAATTTGCGCGCTGTGGTTTCATCGAAGTCATCTCGAAAATGGGTTTGGGTAAGGAAATTAACGAAGTACTGTGCGCCTTGACGATCAGGTGTGTCAGGTACGCCCTGACGAGTTTGTTCTAATGTTTCAATAAGCAGGCAATCCAATCCCATCACTGCGAAACCCGAATCGGGTAGGTTTTCGATACTGGCAACAATATCCAAATATCGACTTCTAATGCGATCCTCGAAAATATCAATTGCCTTCTGCCAGCCTTCTTCCGTGCTGAAATCAATGGCTTTGTAATCTGTCACTGTCCAATCGCCTCCATAACGGGATGGCGCAAGGCTGACATTATCCCAATTCGAAAAATCTCTGCTCTTTGTCACAACAACCTCTCCTGACTTCCTTCCTTCTCCACCGCCTCCTGGACTCGTTCCCTCCCCGCCAGGAAACCATCC
>DYKD01000330.1 GCA_020722765.1 Brevinema andersonii
AGCGCCTTTTTTCATCCCCTTCCCAATTTCACACAAGAAAATTTACACTACCCTTGCAACTTGAAACCGCCTAACAAAGGAAAAGCCATCTTCTTCTGTGGCAAAGATGAAAAAGGACATTGCAATCTGCACGCTCACGGATCCAGGACAACAATAAACGGTAATTTCCAAGAAATTATTCTGGAACTGACCGTAATATTATACCAAGCATAACGATAGTGCAAAAAAATTACTGTTTGGCTTTGAAACTAATAAGCGGACAGTTCTTACATATATCAGCGCCGGGGAAAGGATTTCCCGGTTTAACTATGGATGAGCTTCCATATCTGTTCTTACGCTCCACCATCCATGACATAAATTCACCCAAATGGGCGCCTGGTATCATCACGTTTATCTCTCCGCGTTCAGTTTTGCCAGCATTGTAACTACCGCTGCATGCAGGGTGGGTTGTGGCCATTTTTTCATTATAGGCAAACACATTGCCTGCACAGGCGGCAGAATTCATCGTAACATTCGATCTTATTGGATGGACATCCATCGCACCCATGTAATTCACCATTAAATGGTAAGCCTGCATATTGTCGCAGTAAAAATGTACCGAATCAGGCGGGAAATATGTCTGTCCCAGTGGGGAAACCACGATTGCCTTTAAAGCGCCTTCAGGAAGTCTTGGTTTGGACTTTACAAACCTTTCCGCCTGTGCCTCATCCTTGGCATATTTCATGTGACTTTTTATCTCCTTCTCATCCATTCCCTTCCAGCCGAAAACATAAGCTGCATTGGGACATCCAAGCTTGTCTTTTGTGGCAAAAACAGTCAAACCTTCCATCCTTGCCCCAATTTCAAACTGGCAAAAGGTCAGTTTGTGAACCGGCTCATAATAGGAGACGTTTTTCTGAAAATCTTCTATCTCTTCATCCTTGAAGATAAACTTGACCGCTACAGGATAGTGCATAAGCCTTAGCTCATTCATCAAAAAATCCTGCATTTCCTGATAAGACATGGTGGTTTCAGACATTTGTTTAAATCCTCCTTTTTTAATAGACACCAATAGTCGAATCCGTGAGCGTGCAGATTGCAATGTCCCTATTGGGCCTATTGGGGCCAAATTTTACTATATCTCACCACATCAGAACATTTTTGTTGATTTTGTTGTTTGTCTTCTGCCATAGACCTGAATCCGTGAGCCGACGTTCGGGGTATTTGTTCCGTGCGGCAAATAGCC
>DYKD01000026.1 GCA_020722765.1 Brevinema andersonii
TTTTTTTTACTCTGCTATGATGACGCGGTTGCGTCCTTCTTCTTTCGCTTGATAGAGCGCCATGTCACATTTTTTTATTAGTTCTTCTTTTGTAAGTTCCCGTTTCCATGAGATGATTCCCATACTTGATGTCAGGCTAAATTCGGTTCCTCCGTCTGTAAATCCGTATGTCCCAATAAGATGTCTCAGCTTTTCTGCAATATTAAACGCATCGGTCATGCTCGTTTCAGGTAACAGAATGACGATCTCGTCGCCACCATAGCGGAATGCCAGGTCTGTCTTACGGATGGTTTCCTGGACAAGGGAGCTGACCTTCTTAATGACATAATCACCGACTTGGTGTCCATAATTGTCGTTGACATTTTTGAAATGGTCTATATCCATGAGGATGAGGGAGAAAAGCTTGTTATATCTATAGGCCCTTCTGATTTCCTCTTCAAGCTTGATCTGGAAATACCTGTGGACATACAGTCCTGAAAGGCCGTCTGTTATGGCTAGTGAATGCAGATAGGAATTTTTTATGGCCATTGTAATCTGGTTGGACAGGAAGCTCATCTCCTGCATGTCTGGTTCAATATGAGTATCCATCGTTTTTTCAAAGATGATGCCCCCAAACAAAAGGTCAGCATCCCGCAATGGCAGGATGACCTTACCTGGATTCTCGTTTTCTACAAGATTGTCAAAATCATCCTCATAATATTCCTTATATCCCAGATCCATAAGTTCGTTTTGGGAACGTATGATTCTGCCAGTCAACCCATAGACAGGATAGAAAACAGTGTTTTGTCCGTCTTCACGGTTTAGATAGATGATGATGTTCATGTCCATGTATTTTGTAGACAGAAGATCAAGCAGTGTCTTAAGCATGTTGTTGAAGTCAGATGTTGAATTGATAGCCAAAGCGATTTCCCGGAAAAGTGACAGTTGTTCTACCTGTTTCTCAAGATTTTTTTTCTCTTCAAAGAATTCCTTTGCGGGATTCCTTTCCTCTTGCTTCATGGTTTTGTGAGGAATGGGAGGCTTAGACTTTTGGATTTTTGTTTTTTTGTTTTTTCTGGATAAAAGAGACATGATGATAAGAAAGAACGTCAGGATTCCCAGCGCAGAATGAAATATAAGAAGCCGTCTTTTTAAGGAATTTTCCAGGAAGACCATGACAAATCGGAATCTGTTTATCTGGACGGGTTTCAGGTAGAAAGTCCCATGCTCAGGATGTCTGATTGTCTTTTGAAAATCGATATGAAGGAATTCATCCGGATTCTGGAGTAATTTCTGCAAATAATAGTTGATGTCAGGTGAGGAGTAGAGATATTCCTTGATAGCGGGTGTTGAGACGTTTGCCACAAAGAGGGGTTTGTTCTCCATATCCAGGACGATCCCATAGACAAGGTCAGGAAAGCGTGCTTTGGAGATTTTCATATATTCTTGTGCTGAGGACATGTTGGTCATTGCAAGTGATGGTATAAATCGTTGTTCCATGTCGATTATGCTCTTGTCAATGGAATCGTGATAGTTGCTCTTGATCCAGTATGTTCCTGGGAAAAAAAGCACGCCTGCTGTCAAAAGCAATAATATGGTACGCTTCATTGAGTCTCCTGCTTTTCTAGATTATATTATATATCGGTATTTCATGAAAAACTGATAGTGACTATTTTAATCCTTTTTTTGATAAAAGGGATTGCTGGAGCTATATTACGTGTCAGTTAAAAATCGTATTGTAAAAATATCCTACATCAGGAGACGTCATGATGGAAATGATTCACAGTTTCATTTCTTGGTATATGGGGCATATCAATTATTATACGGTCTGTCTTTTAATGACTATTGAAAGTTCGTTTTTGCCTTTCCCTTCCGAGGTGATCGTCCCTCCTGCAGCATGGAAAGTAGCGCAAGGAGAGTTAAGCATGATTGGTGTTTTAGGCGCCTCCACCTTAGGTGCTATTTTTGGCGCCCTAATCAATTATTTCCTCGCTTTTTCCCTCGGTCGTGTCATCATCTATAAGCTTGCTGATACGCGGTTGGCCCATGTTTTTCTAATCAACAGGGAGGGAGTTGAAAAAGCTGAGGATTTTTTCAGAAAGAATGGAGCCATATCCACATTCATTGGAAGGCTTGTTCCTGCTATCCGTCAGCTTATCAGTATCCCTGCAGGACTTGCAAAAATGGATTTGAAGGTTTTCCTCCTTTATACAACACTGGGAGCATTGATTTGGAACATGATTCTGGCAGCTTTGGGTTATTACCTTTATTCAAAAAAAGATGTTCTTGACCAGTATTATGAGATTTTATCCCTGATTTTTGCCATCCTTGGAGTATTATTAGTAGCCTATTTTGTATTTCAGGGATTACGAAACAAGAAAAAGTAGTCATGGTGTTTATAGAAAATGAAAAAGACTGAAAAATTGCCTTTGCTTGTTGTAAGTGATGCAAAAGGGAATGTTTTTGAAGTGCCAGAACTACTAATGCTTGGTTCTTCCTGTGGTAAGGTCGTCTTGCCAGACAAAAAAGATATTATGCCGCTTCCTTTTGGAAGCAATTTGTATATGTTGCCTGGTCGTCATCCTGTAGGTTATGATCCAAAGACAGGAAAAAATGTTGTCCTGAAAAAATATAAGGGGCAGCCTGTTTTTGCAGCTTGTGCATTTATGGCCCCGGCACATCTGCAGATTTTGACAGCACATTATGTTGAAAAAAAGGACGCGCCTCGTTTGCCACTTTATAGTTATACTGCAGTTGGCTGGCAGGCTGATGGGTTTGTTGTCCCTGCAATACGGATTGACAAGGATGACAGGCAGGATCTTTGTAATGTGGATCATGAAAAAATCAGAATTAACTCTGAAAAAACGATAAAACGCTATCCTGCCAACAGGCTGGTGCATCATCTTATCAGTAATTGTGTTTTTAGGTATGGGTGCCCTGCGGCACGAAATTTTGCAATGCAAAGATGGGAAGCTCCTATTCCTACAAGTATGTCGTGCAATGCTTCATGCCTTGGCTGTATATCAAAACAGCGTGATGGATTCGGTTTCCCAGCTTCTCATGACAGGATTTCTTTTGTCCCCTCACCTGAAGAGATCGCTGAGTATACGGTTGAACATCTGGAACATGCGGAAAATCCTGTTGTCAGTTTCGGGCAAGGCTGTGAGGGAGAGCCTCTGATGAATGCTGATGTCCTGGTCAAAGCAGTGAGACTGATTCGGAAACAGACATCCAAGGGAATTGTCAATCTGAACACTAATGCAAGCAAGCCGGAATCCATTGCTCGCTTGTGTGATGCAGGACTGGATAGTATAAGAGTTTCACTTAGCTCTGCACGTAAGAAATGGTATGAAGCTTACTATAGGCCAAGAGGATACATATTTGAGGATGTTGTCGAGTCCATGCGTGTTGCACGAAAGAAAAAAATTTGGATGTCAGTCAACTATTTCGTGCTTCCCGGCTTCATAGATCTTCCAGCAGAAATCAATGCGTTTTCAAAGATCCATGAGGAAGTTCATTTTGATATGGTTCAGACGCGGAATCTGAATATCGATCCTGTATGGTATATATCACGACTTGGGTTAGATAAGGCAGAAGAGCAACCTTTGGGAATCAGGAAATGGGTTGAAGCGTTACGGGCTCTTAAGCCTGTGTTGAAGTTGGGATATTATAATCCACCAATCAGTACCATGAAGAAATGAGGGTGTGAATCAATATGTCCTTGGCTCTCCTATTTCATCCAGAAACATGTCCATATAACGTTCATCAGATGCTGAGACATGCGGTGTCATGATGAGCTTTTTTGTTTTCCACAGGGGGGAGTCGGCGGGAAGTGGTTCGGTTTCAAACACGTCAAGATAAGCACCTGCAATGATATTTTCCGTCAAAGCTTTCATCAATGCAGATTCATCAATACAGGTTCCTCTTCCGACATTGTAAAAAAAGGCAGAGGGGTTCATTCTCGAAAAATGTGGCATAGAAATGATTTTTTTATTTTCAGGACTTCCGGGAAGTATCGAAATTACATGGTCTGCTTCTGGAAGTGCAGACATTAAGTCAGACATGGGAATCAGTCGTTTCAAGGATGGATGGGGATTTGTGAGATCTGGATTCCTTTTTACACCTGTGATTATGCAGCCGAATGGATGAAGAATATCAGCGATATGACGGCCTATAGAACCAAAACCAATGATTAGGATTTTTTGTCCTTCCAAAAGGATAGGCGAAACAGGAAAGTCCCTGTTCCATATGGCTTTTTTTTGGTTTTCAATATTGAAAGATAGGCGTCTATTAAAAAGCAGTAGCATAGCAAGCAATGTCTGGGCAATGATTTTTCCATGAAAATGACCGTAGGAGATTATTACCTTGTTGTTTGGATCTTCTTCTACCCAGTCGTGACCTGCGGAAGGGGTGTAAATTGTTTTCAAACAGAGGGCTTGGCTGTACCATTCTTTCTTGAAAGCCCAGCAGAGGACTGTTTCGGCAGAGGGGAGCATTTCCATGAAGTGCTCTAAGGATTTTGAAAAGAGAATTTGATATCCTGGAAATAAGGACTGGAGTTTGAGATGATGCTTTTCCTGCAGTGAATATTCTTTGGTTTTGTGGAAAAGATTTACGAGAAGGATTTTTTTATCGGAATCATTCTTTTTTAAGTTCTTCATAGTTTTTTAAGAACCAGTCATGGATACGTTCCATTGAATTTTCCTGTCTGATATCCTCAAGTGTCAGTCTTTTTCCAATGATGACTTTGACTGTCTTTCCCGAATCGACTTTCAGGGATTTTTTCTGTATGATTGTAGCTGTACCGCGGGTGACGACAGGGATAACATCACAGCCTGCATCAAGGGCGAGTTTGATGAATCCTCGTTTGAACGATCCTATGGCATCATTTGTCTGGCGAGTTCCTTCAGGAAATACGAGAAGACTTCTTTTTTTCAAGACTTTGGCGGCATGTTCCATGTCCCTGTACGCTTTTCTGGGACTGTTACGGTCTATGCTGAGTCCTCCTGTTGCAATGAGATGGAAATTGAGGAAGGGAACCTTGAAGAGTTCTTTTTTTGCAATGAAAGAAAGGGGAAAGGGGAAAAGGGCATACATGACCAGAATGTCAAGAAGGCTTTGATGGTTTGATATGATAAGAAGCGGTTTTGAAATACCCTTTGTCAGTCCTTCCTCGTCACGTAATACTGAAATGTTTGAACTGAAAAGACGAAAAAAGAACTTGCATTCTCGTAAAAGGAAAAAGGTAACAGATTTCCTGTTACCGAAAGTGACGAGCCAGATGAATAAGTTCCAGAAGGAGACCAGGCAGAAGAACAATGTTCCTATGATCTGTATAAAAGAGGTATTCATTCTTAATCCTTGATGATATCCTTGACTTCGGAGAGTGGAAGTTTCAGCATACGGGCGATGTCCTCTGCGCTCATGCCTTGATTATACAATTTTATGACTCGGGTTTCGTTTTGTGAATCAAAATTGGACTGAAAGGGGGTGTTATGTGAGTTTTTTTCCTGTACCTCTTTGACAATTTTTGCGCGGGCATTACGGGTTTCCTGGACAGTGCTGGAAATTTGTTCCAATAGATTTTCAAGAATTTTGATTTTCTCATTGGCATCGCTCAGGAAACTTTCAAGTTCCCCCTGGGTCTTGTTTGCCCAGTTGCGCAAAGTGTCGAGCCTGTTGGCCTGCTTGTCAAGATAGTCAAGGTTGGGTTTGATGTCATCAACCCGTTCCGCCAGTTGCTTGAACTGCTCTTCTGCAGCGCCCAGCTCAAGTTGCCGTTTTGATATGAGGTCTATCTTGTCCTCAAGCTTGACAGATTTGTCTTCAAACTTGCTCACTTTGCTAGAAAAGGTGTCCATTGATTTGTCAAGCTTGTTGTATGTGGAAGAGATATCGTTTAGGATGTTCATGTATCTGTTCATCTCTTCCTCTTTTTCCGAGAAAGTAATTGTTTGTGTATTCACTTTTTGGACGAGATCGTCAAGCTCACGGAATCGTTCGCTAAGCTCATTAATACGGTCTTTCTCTTTTTTGAATGTGCTGATTTTAAGATCCAGTTCCTTGATCATGGAATAGATTTCCTTCACCTTCTCATCCACTTGGTCCACTTTCTTCCGTTCAGCTGTGATTTTGTCAATTTCATCCTGTAAGGCCAGACCACGTTTATCAAGCTTTTCCACTTGCGCTTCAAAATTGTCAAAATGTTTCTTTTTGTCTTTTAGTGTTTTCATGTACTCGCCGAATTTTTTGATGTCTTCATTGAGCTGTGTTTTCATCTTGTTCGCATTTTCAAACAGTTTGGTTTGTGTCAGGAAATAATCCATCTGTTTCTGGACGTCTGAAATCTTGCTTTGAAGCTGTTCAATCTTGTCTATCTCTTCAGCGATCATTTTGGATGATTGTGTCTGGTAATTCTCTTTCATGTTGTCATAATCTGTTTTCAAGGAATCAAGGAACTCCCTCACCTGTTCGGATGTGGCTTTTTCTGTGATTTTCAGGCTTGATGTGAATTCCTTTATCTTGTTTGCAACCTGGTTGTTGAAAGCAGAAACATAACTTTTCAAAGAGGATTCAAAGTTCTTTTCAAGGTCGTCGGCTTTCCGTGTCAAGTCATTGCTTTTTTCTTCCAGCCCTGCAAGCCTGCTTTCTGTTGTAGTCAGGAAGCCAGTGAGTTCGCCTTTGGCAGAATCCCGCATGCTTTTGATTTCATCATGCAGTTTACCCACACGTTCCTGCATCCGTTTCCGGGCTTCTCCAATGATCCTGTCTAGGGATTCGTCTGCACCTTTTAGCTTGTTGTCGATTTCCAGTTGGTATTTTTTTAGCTTGTCAGTAGTCCCTAGGATGAATTCCTGTGTTGATTTTTCTGTCTTTTCCCGGAGTTTGCTGGATGTCTGTTCCAATGATTCGATCAATAATGTATATTGGTTTTTGGCTCCAGCCTCGTGTTTTTTGATGAGTTCCTTGATCTTGTCTATGTTAGTATTCATTTTCTCTATTTCGGATTTTGCGCGTTCAGAGTTTTTTTTATCCCGTTCTGTGATTTTCTGTTCGTAAGAATCCATCTTTTGTGTAAGCTTGTCTTCAACAGCCTGGTATTTTTCTTGCATTTTCTGGAGGAAGTCGTTTTCGGACAATCCCATCCTTTCATCAAACTGTTTCAAGGAGAGATGGACCTGGTTTAATTTTTCACGTGTCTCTTTCAGCAGGTCGTTTTCGGTTTTCCTGCTGCTCTCCAATGTAGAGTCCATGTGTTTTTTAAAAGTGGTAATATCTGCGGCTATTTCATGGCTGACTTTGTCTTCAAAATCAGAGAACTGCTTTTCTACAATCTGCAGTTTTTCCTTGTATTCCTTGTCCAGATTTTCAATCCTGTCACGTATGTTCTGGAGGAGCTGGTTCTCAATATTTGTAAATTTTGAAGCTACATTGTTTACTTCTGTCTGGACAAGACGTATTTTCTTTGTCATGCCATGGATGATTTTGTCGTAGTCTTCCTTCATTCTGGATTCTGCGCTGAGAGCCGTCTCATTCAGAATGGCTACATTTTTCTGGAGCGCTTCATCCATGTTTTCAAGTTTCAGGTCAGTAGCCTGTCTGATAGCTGCGTCTATAGATTCCTTAATCTGATTTTCTGTATTAGAAAGAAGTTCTGTAACTGAGCTGGATCTGCGGTCAAATTCGGCCAGTCTCTCCCTGAAGAGGGATTCAACGGTTTTTCGGTCTTCTGTGTATTTTTCAATGAGACTGTTCATGTTTTCAGTATAGAGAAAGACTTTGTCATCCAGTTTTTTCTGTGAAGCCTCGTGTTCGTTTTTCGTCATTTCCAGGGATTTTTTCTCGATCTCTGCTAGTCGTATTGTGGTAGAGGTGATGGCTTTTCCGATTTCCTGCTCTACTGATTTTCCTGCGTTTTCAACCGTGTTCAAGGTTGTTTTTGCTTTTTTGTTGAACTCATCCATCTTTTCAATGACTGCCTTTTCAAGAAGCCTGTTGTCATCCTTGTATTTCTCAAGGATTCCATTGATGCTTTCAGTGAACAGGGCTATGCGTTCTTCCAATTTCTTTTGGGACATCTCGAAACCGGCACGTGTCATTTCATTTGTCTTTTTCTCTATTTCAGAAAACTTGGCGATTGATGACTTGACTGCCTGTTCCACTCCCTTATCGACTGTTTTTTCGACGCCTTCTGCCACTACCATCGCTGTCTTGACTTTCTGGTTGAACTCATCCAGCTTGTCATTGATTGTCTTTTCAACTGTTTTCTTGTCTTCCTTGTACTTGTTGAGAAGTTCGTTCAGTTTTGCTGTGAATGTATTGATTTTCTCTTCTATGCTCTTTAGTACTGTGGATTCTTTTTCTTTCAGATCTTTCTGCATTGCAGACATGCCTGAATGGAATTCTGCAAGGGTTTGTTTTTTTATCTGTTCCATTTCGGATTTGACATTGTGAACGGCCTGTTTTGAATCATCAGCCAAAATCTTTATCTCGTCAACATGTTTTTCAGCGTCTGTGCCAAAATCTATGGTCATCTTCTGCATGATCTGGTGCAGCTCTTTGACTTTTTCAAGGTTCTCCCTCTGGGCTTCTGCCATAGCTGTCGTGAAAAGTGATTTTGTGTCCTCTATCTTTTTTTCAAGCTGTGAAGTGCTGTCCTTGAAACTTTCCAGCATCATGTTCTTGTTTGTCAGATGCGTCACTTCTATGTTTTTGACTGTCTCATTGAGTTGATGGACTTTGGAAATTGACTCCTTAAGGGCCTCATCTGTTTTGGAATTGATTTCCTGTGTCATCTTTTGCAGTCTCTGCAGGTTCTCTTTCTCAGAAAAAGAGAAGGTTTCTTTCATCCTTTTTATGATGGCCATAAGCGTGATATTCTCTGCGCTTACTTTCTCAGAAAGTTTTTTTTCTGTCAGTTGAACCTGGTTCTTGAGACTTTCGATTTTTACATGGAAACTTTCATTGACTAGCTGTTCCTTTTCCTTGAATGAATCCAGGGTCTTCTCAAGCTGCTTGCCAAGAAGCTTTGCATGCTCTTCTATGTCAACCACCTGCTGTGCGGTTTTTCTGACCTGTTCCATGCCTTTGTTCACATTGCCGACTTCCAGAAGAAGTGCGCTCACATTCGCTTCAGTTTCATGGATGATGCTTTCAGCATTTCTGATCTTTTGTTCCTTTTCTACAAGGATTTCAAGCTTGGATACCAAAGTCTTATTGAGTGTTTCAGTCCGGTTTATCAGTTCATTGAGAGTGGCTTCCTGGACGTTTACTTTTTCTGTCCATGACTTTTCATACTCTTCTAGTCTTCCCACCACACGCTCGACATATTGTTTTACTTTGTTCAGTTTGAAACTTGACTTGTCCAATCTTCGGAAAATGAACAGTATGAAGAGGACTATGAGAATGGTGATAATGGATGAACTCAACTGAGACCCTCTTTTTCAAGGATGGCGCGTAGCCGTAGGATCGTTTTTTCTTTTCCATACAAGGTGATGATGGTTACAAGATCGGGACTAACAGCGTTTCCAACCAGGGCAACACGGACTGCCTGCATGGCTTTTTTCGTGTTGAGGTTTTTTTCCACAATGATTTTTTTGAAAAGATTTTCAACTGAAGAAAGGTCGAATACGGATAGTCCCTCAATCCCTGAAATGAGGGACTGGAAAAAGTCTTTTATGAAATCAGCCTTGATGAATTTGTCGTAGGCCGCCTGGTCATACGTCAGGGTGTCTTTGAAGAGGAAGTGGGTGTGCTCGACAATCTGTGAGAGAAGTTTCAGCCTGTCACCTGCAAGGAGAATCGCTTTTATAACGAAATCTTTTTTGGCATAGTATTCCTCTTTTGTGAGCAGACCTGATTTAATGAAAAAATCCTTGCAATGTTCGAATTTTTCCTCAGGGGTTAGGAATTTGATGTATTCAGCGTTGATCCATAGGAGTTTTTGTTGGTTGAATACGGCAGGGCTTTTGCTGGTCTTTTCCATTGAGAATTTTTGAATGAGATCGGCTTTCCTGAAAATCTCCTGGCTGTCATCATAGGACCATCCCAGGCGAGCGAGGAAGTTGAGGAGGGCTTCAGGAAGATATCCGTCGTCCCGATATTGCTGGACTGCTGTAGCCCCGTGCCGTTTGGAAAGCCGTGAACCGTCAGAACCGAGTATCATGGGCAGATGACCAAAAGAAGGAATGGCCAATCCTAAAGCCCTGTAGATGAGAATCTGCCGTGGAGTGTTTGAGATGTGATCATCACCACGTATGATGTGGGTTATTTTCATGAGCGCATCATCTATTGTTACAGCATAATTATATACAGGCATACCATCTGGACGGACAATGATGAAATCATCAAACTGGTTAATGCTGAAATCGATGGTGCCATGAACCATGTCTTCGAATGAGAGTGGCGCTGAAGAAATGTCTGTTTTCAATCTGACAGAAAAAGGAAGTCCTTTGGATATTTTTCCCTGAATTTCAGATTCAGAAAGGTTCAGGCATTGGCGGTCATAGAAGTATTGTTTTTTTGAGTTTTCAGCAGCCTGACGTTTGGCGTCTAATTCCTCTTTAGAACAGAAACATCTGTAAGCTTTCCCTTCTGAAATGAGTTTTTTTGTGCAGTCATCATATATGGATTTCCGTTGGGACTGGTAGTAGGGTCCATAAGGTCCTTCTTTCCCAGGTCCTTCGTCCCAATCCATTCCAAGCCAGCGGAAGCCTTCCAAAATGGCATCGATGGATTCCTGGGTTGAACGTTCTTTGTCCGTATCTTCTATTCGGAGGATAAACTTCCCGTTATGCTTTTTTGCCAGAAGCCAGTTGAAAAGCGCAGTCCTGACACCACCAATGTGAAGAAATCCGGACGGGCTAGGCGCAAATCTGAATCTAGGGTTTTCAAAGTTCATATACTATCCGCTTTCCTTGATGTATTATTGTATAAAAAAGAAGGGGACTTGTCAAATTATAAGAATCTTGTTCCTAGAATGTCTTTAAAGTCAATGAGGATTTGATAACTATGGTTATTGACAGTTATTGTTGCTTTAACGTCGGGTTTGTTGCCTATATTTTTAAACGTGTAAAAGCATTCGTGTCATAACTGAAGAATGATGTTTCTTTGAAACTATTGTCTGTAAATTTTTTTTGCATTTTTTTCAGCGCATGCCGTGCCTTTTTCAACTGCCATTTTTCGATTCCATCCACTCTTAAAATGTCCCCTGCGAGAAGCGTTTCCCCGCTTAGCTCGACATCCTCAATGACTTTGTAAAAATATTGGCCTATTTTCCTAAAAGAGGCATTATTGTCAATTTCTTGTTTGGAAATGTTATTGATCAGTCCCAATAATTTTTGGTCCTGGTTGAAATGGGCGCCCCATGAAAAAACAGGATAGATAATCCCCATCTCCAAGGGATAGGTTTTGGCCCTTTTAAGGAGTTCTTGAATGAAAAAATCCAGTCCTGATTCAGATAAGGAGCGGAGTGCGGCTGGAGTGATGAAAACAACAGGAACAATGGAAAAATCATCCAAATGGTGAACATGTTTTTACCTGGAATGACTCTACGATTCCAGTATTGAAAAGAATGATGAAAAAGCTTGAAAGCGACAGGAATATGGAGGCTTATAAGACCTATTGTCCGAACCTGGTAGAACTGGATAAATAGCAAGTCAAATATGAACCGTTTTAAGTTTTATTTATTGTGGAAAAAAGCAGGTTAAATCAGAAATAGAAAGCCAGACTTGTTTGGAAGGCAAACCCGCTCATGTCCACATCAAGCTGTTTGGGCAATCCAGGAAGATGCCATATGGGATTCAAGTCGAGTTCTGTCTGCCTATAGTCATATCCAGCCCTAGTGGAGATGGCAGCTCTGGGAGTTAGAAATAATTCAAATCCACAGACAAACCTTGCACCCAAAAAATTGTAATTATCAAGAACTGGTCCAAATTCATTCAGACCAAAACCATTTCCATTGCTTGGATAGAAAAGTCCCGAATAATCCAGAAGATGAAAAAGACAACCAGCACCTGCAAAGAGATTGAGTCTACGTGTAGGATTTATATTTGCGTAAAGCATAATGGGAATGGATATGCCATCTGCCACTATTCTAAACGGTGCGGAATTTGTTTTGTTTCCCGCTAATCCTATAGGTACTTCCCATCTTTGGTTTGGTATGGCCCATACTTGAGCTGTTACTAAATCTATTCCTATTCCAAGCATGAGATTTCGTGTAAACCTATAGCGAACTTCTGCTCCAACAGGATAAGCGAAACCAGTCTCATTCCAACCACTGAAATTAGCAATAGGATTGAAAACCGCATAATCTCCGCTTGTTGTACATCCGAACATATTGATAGCAATCCCTACACCCATCTCTTGTACATAAGCCATGTTGAGGACTGCCTGCGCTGTTTCAACCGCATCCTCTTTTTTGAATGATACAGTATCCGTCAGGACAGCACCGGTCTCTACATCAATGAGGTTGAGGACAAGCTGGATTGAACCGCCCAATTCTGAAACAGTTCCTGTCAGGATGAGGTCTGCATTCATGATAAGCCCAATTTTGGATGCTGAGGTTGGATCTGTAAGTCCTGTCATTTGTAGCTGTTGTTCTTTTACAATCTTTTCCAGGTCATTCCTTTCAACAAGAGCGAAAACTGTTGAACGGGAAATTTCTGTTGCCACAAGTCCGCGTACAGTTTCACCTAGTGAGTTTTTTTTCACAGTAGGTGTGAGTTCTTTGAATTCTGCGATGGCGACATTTTTTCTTGAAAGCAGATCCTTGCCTGCCTTGTAGTCTGCAGCAAGTTTGAGTACAGATTGGGAGATTTCTTTCCTAATTTTGATGTTTTGGGCTGCTAAAGTTGAAAAAGAGAAGAACAATACGGATGTCAGAACGATTCCTGTTATTTGTTTCATATAGCACCTGTAAATATGAGATTTTGATTTCAAAATATATTCATTTCCCCTGAAATTGTCAATTAAAGTAGATTTTTTGCAGCAAAAATGATAGCTGAAAAAAGGATTGATTGTCCTTTTATGAATGAGGCTCGTCTATGGACTTTTGTCCGTTATGAAACCTGTTCTCATAGGCACGCAACATCTTGACGAATTGGCCTCTTCCCATTAGCTTGATGGGTTTGTCAAAAATGAACTTTGTAGCGCTGGGTGCGAAGCCTGAGGGTGCAAAAAGGTATCCAGCATGGAGCTCTTCCCGTTTCATCTGTGCATCAAACTCTTTCATGATATTTTCTGTCACTGGCGCACCAAACCTCACAAACCAGACAAGTGCCTTCTTACTTCGTCCTTTCACTTCTTCAACAACCCTGAATACCACTTTCTCTTTTGTTTCCTGTTTCATGTTCAGGACATGGAATCCCATCGTTTCTAGAACAAAAAGGCTGGTCTTCTCAAACTCGCCTGCAGGTGCAATAATGAAGTCCTGAATCCTGTCCTTGCCCAAGCGGGAATTGGATGTGATTTTTGCTGAGACATCCCTGTATTCTGGCGCGACTGTCTGGATTTCACGCCACTGGTCCAAAGCGGATTGGAAGTCCTTATCGTCAAAATATCTTTCAGCAAGCTGATAGCGTGCTTCAACAATGAACGATGCTGGTAAAATCCTGGAATAGTAGAAGGAAGCATCCCATTCCATCACAATTCGTTCAAGCAGTTCTATGGCGTTTTTGTTCATTTCCTTGCGTCTGTAGCAGGAAGACATGTTGAACATGGCACGCATGCGCAGATCTTTGTCAATACGGGCCACATCGAAACTCTTTATGGCTTTGTCAAGCTCGTTTTTTTGCATATAGGCTTCACCAAGATGAAAATGCGCTCTGGTATATTTTTTGTCATAACCGACAGCTGACTCAAGATCTGTAATGGCTCCATCTTTATCTGAAAGTTTCAGTTTGATGAGAGCAAGATCTGTCAAGGCAGGCGCATAATTGGGCTGTATCTGAAGTACCTTGTTGATAAATCCTTTCGCTTTTTCAATATTATTTGCAAGAAGGCACACATGTCCAAGAAGATAAAGAGTTGTCTGGTTCCACCGGATCTTGTGCTCTTCCACCAAGAGGGGAAGGACATCTTCAGCTTTGCCGACTTTTTCATAAAGATCCACAATCTTTACAAGGACGTCCTCGCGTTGCACAAGTGGAACATACATCCGGTTTTTTGTGATGATCTTCAGTTCAACAATCGCATATTCCAAATTGACTTCATGTTCATATACCTGGGCCATAAGCCAGTGATAAAGGGGATTCCTGTTGTTCCTGTTCAGTTTTTGTTTCAGGATCCTGCTTGCTTCTTCAAGCCGGCCTTCATCTATGAGCAAGCTGATTTTTCCCAGATCAGTCTCTTTTCGAGTAGAAGCAAGGATGATATAAAAAACCAAAATCACAAGTAACATGATAAGTAGCCAGGTCATATTTCCCCTCCTTATAGGAGTTTCGCTGCCAGTGATGCAAGAGTGCTTCGTTCACTCTTGACAAGTCTCACGTTTCCATATATCTCCTGTCCCTTGAATTTTTCAATAAGGTAGGAAAGTCCGTTGCTGTCACTGTCCAGATATGGGTTGTCAATCTGTTCCGGGTCTCCTGCCAGGATGATTTTGCTCTTTTCACCGACACGGGAGACAATTGTCTTCACCTCGTGTGGTGTCAGGTTTTGCGCTTCATCAATGATGACATACTGTTGAGGAATGGAACGGCCACGGATGTATGTGATAGCGCCGAGTTCAACAAGATTAGAATCCACAAGATAGTTCAGTTCCTCTTTTACGTCCTTCATGGTTGTTTCCGTACGTCCTGAATTCTGTGTCAGTAGAAAATAGATATTGTCAAAGATTGGTTCCATCCATGCGCTGAGTTTTTCTTCCTTCGAACCAGGAAGATATCCGATATCCTTGCCCAAAGGCATGATGGGGCGAGCCACAAGTATTTTCTTGTAAGCCCTATCATCCAGTGTCTTTTTCAAAGCCGCTGCAACAGCAAGAAGCGTCTTTCCCGTTCCGGCTTTCCCCAAAAGCGTTACAAGGGAGATGGAGTCATCAAGTAAAAGGTCGAATGCGAAACGCTGTTCAACATTGAGAGCCCGGATTCCCCAGATGTCTTCTCCTTGATAGGACAGTGGAAGGACCACTCCCGCTTTTTTATGAACTCTGCCAATGGCGGACTTGTTTTCGTCAGAGTCAGATTTGAGAACAATGAAAGAATTTTCAATAATATCTGGAATGTTTAGCTCCTCAAGCGTAAGGGATTTTTCCTGATAGAATTGATCAATGATTTCAGAGGGGACAGGAAGTTCAAAGCTGCCTGAATAGAGGTCGTCATACTTTACTTTCTCTTTTTCATAATCCTGGACTTCCAATCCCAGTATACATCCTTTGATTCTGCTGTTTAGGTCTTTGGATACAAAAATCACTGTTTCACCCTTATTTTTGAGATAAAGGCATGTCTGAAGGATGATATTGTCGTTTTTCCCTTGTGTGAATCCTGCAGGAATGTCTTCCACATGGTTGTATTCTATGCGCAAAGATCCTTTTCCGATTTTGACTTCCTTGTTTAGTTTCTGGTTCATGAAGATGCGATCCATCTTTCTTGTAACAGATCTGGCGTTGTACCCTTTCTCATCCCTGTAGTTCTTGAGGTTGTCCAATTCCTCAATGACAGTCATAGGGATTACTACTTTGTTGTCTGCAAACGAGAAAATCGCATCATTGTCATGGATAAGTACGTTTGTGTCAAGAACAAAGGTTTTGACCATTGAACCTCCTGTTTTTTATCATGTTGATATTATATCAGAAGAAGCGGATTTTGACAATAATTTGTTTTCCTGAAATATCTGTTATTCGCTGTTTTTGTAGCGCAATACACCGTCCTGGATCTGCTTGTCTGAAAGCTTGAATTTCTCTTTTAAGAAGGCTGTTCCATCCTCTATTCTGATACCAATGGCCAAAGAATGAAACATGAATTCACGGGATTTGTCATATTTTTTGACTTTATAATATGCCAAGGATACGTGGTAATAATAGTCTGGACCGAAAAGAAGGATATCTTCCTGTTCGCTTTCAGTAAGGTTTGAGAAGGTTGTTGTTGAAGTGAAGAGGGGTCTGTTTGTCACAACAGTAAATGCGATGATGTGGCTTGGAATTCCTGTATTTGTGCCTTCCTCAACAGCCTGGATCCACCATCGATGCCTTCCCAGACTGAATGTTTGAACGGTGTTTGTCCCGGTTATGATGTTGGTTGTGTCATCTGCTACGAACTTGTATGTAAGGGGCGGAAACTCGCTTGGCACTGCAGTCCATGTGAATTGGACAATCCTGTTGGTGGTTGAGAAATTGTTTTCAGGTGCAATCAGTTCAGGTGTGCCTGGTGGATTCCGCTTTGTCACAACGATTGTTGTGTTTGTTTCAATGTTGTCCTTTGTATTTGTTGTGGATGTGATTCGGATGTTGGTTAAGGCAGGAGGCTGGTCTTCAATATTTGTTAATGATGCTACAATGACATTTGTGAGTATAGGAGGGATGTTTGTCTGTATTGGAGGTATAGGCTTGATCGGTTTTTGTCTTTTTTTGAAAGATAGGGAGCGGATTGCATGATAGAGAAGGTTGATGCCTTCTATGGCACCAAGGACAATTCCTCCATAAATAACAATAGAGGCGGGAGTGCTTAAAGAGGCTGCATATGTCGTCCTGGTCATTGGCGAGTAAAGTGTTGCCAGGATGCTTGTCATGATGATCAGTTTTTTCATTTTTTCAGGAATTGGAAATTTGCCGTAAAATTTTCCTCTGTGAGACCAGCGCTTCCCATTTCGATATCGGGTTTGTTGATGCCATGGAAATCCGAACCGCCAGACATGAGCAGACCGTATTTTTTGGCCATGTCCATAAGTTTTTTCTTCTGTTGCTCGTTAAAACGCGGATAATACACCTCGAGTCCTTTTAGTCCGTTCTCTCTGCACTCATGGAAGACATCATCCTGGAGTTCCTGTGCCACAAGAGCCAGATGTGCGAGTACAGGCACGCCCTTCCATTTCAATATTTTTTTTACGATTTCCGTATGATGGTATTTTTTGTATTCTGCATAAATGGACTGGCCTTTCTTGAGATATTTATGAAAAGCCTCGTAGATGTCTTTCACATATCCTTTTTTTTCAAGGATTGCGGCTATGTGTGGTCTGCCAAGAGTGCCGTTATTGGCGGACAGAAGCACTTCTTCAAAAGTGACATCCAGACCATGTTTCTGCGCGCGAATGCACATTTCCTGTACAGCGTCATATCGTTTTGACTGTTCTTCCTTCATGAATGCCCATAGCTCTTCCTGTTTCAAGTCCAGATCATAAGCCAGTATATGTACATTGCTATATTGGGTTGAAAATTCTATGCCATGCACAAAAAAAATTCCTCTTTCCTGTGCGTAGAGTTTTATCTCTGGTATGTCTTTGCCAATAATATCGTGGTCAGTGATCGATATGCCTTTAAGCCCTAATGAGGCCGCCATATCAATCAGTTCCCGGTAGTTGGATGTTCCGTCCGACAGCACGCTATGGATATGCATGTCGTACTTGATGATTGCTTTTTTGTGGTGCACCAGTCCTGCTCTTGAATTAGTGATATAAATTAAGGAATTATATCAAGAAAGTCAATTCTGAAAAACTTATTTGTTTGTCATGAGTTGTCATTCACCCATAACTTTTATGATCAGCCTTTTCCTGCGTTGACCGTCGAATTCAGCGTAATAAATTTGTTGCCAAGGACCAAGATCCAAGACGCCTTTTGTGACGGGCACAATGACTTCATGGCCGATGAGCAGGCTTTTCAAATGCGCATCCCCGTTTGTTTCGCCTGTCCTGTGGTGCCGGTAATCTGCGAATGGGGCCAGTTTTTCAGTCCAGTCCATAATGTCCTGGATCAATCCGCTTTCAGCGTCATTGACATAGACTCCTGCAGTGATGTGCATGGCAGATACAAGCACCATCCCTTCTTGTATGCCGCTTTCCTGAACGACCCGTGCGACTTCTTCGGTGATCAGCAGGTATTCTTTGCGTTTTTTTGTGTTGAACCAGAGATATTCCGTTTTGGATCTCATTTTTGACACCTATCATTCTGAAGGAGGATTGATGGCAGCCATAAGAAAGGCATGATCCTCTTCTGTGAGGTTTAGGAATCTCAGACCATAAGAGAACGTCTTATCACTGATGGTCTTTTTCCATGCAACAAGTCCGGATATTTTTTTGAAGGACTTTTTTGAAAATTCAAATGTGATGTTTATCCTGTCTCCTCTCACGAGTTTGAAGGCGGATATGAACTGCAGGCCTCCTGCTGAAATGTTCTCTATCATTCCATTGATGTTGATGTTTGTATCGCGGACTGTGAGTTCCAGCGGAATGGATGTCGGCATCCTGTAAAATTCCCTTTCATCAAAGATGAACCGTTCATATCGTGGATCGAAAATCTCGATGGATTCGACATCGATGATCTCTTTGACAGTAAGGTTCGATTTTGTAAGGTCAATAAAACTGATAATCTTGCATTCTTTGAGATCCGGAGTGTATGTCACTTTGACGATTGGTTTTTTAAGGTCATTTCGGTTCGATCGGATTACAAGGCCAACGCTGCCATCGGACAGCATGAGCCACGAACCTACAGGATAGAGGGAGGCTGCCTTGCAGAACGCAAAAATGACATCATCATCGAACTTGATTCTCTCTTTCTGGAGTATTTCAAGAAGGGCTTTTTGTGGATGCAGATACCTTTCAAAAGGATTCCGTGTAGTGCGAAGATCATAATAATTGGCAAAGGAGAGAACCAAAGAATATTTTGTGAAAAGGCGTTTTTCTATCCCGTCAGGGTAGCCTGAACCGTCAGTACGTTCGTGATGCTGGAGAACAGCCTTTCGGATGTCATAATCCATATTGGTCATGGAGAGGAAGCTGAACGTGCGGCTGGGATGGAGCTGTATTTTTGAAAAGTCCTTTGCTGTGATGACAGTCCTTTCAGAAATGTCCGGAAAGACATCAACCAGGCCAACATCGTGCAGCACTCCTGCAATGCCAAGTTTGATGAGCTCTTCCCTGCTGAAAATTTTTGCATTGCAGATTTTCAGTTTCTTGAAATCGCCTATGACTTCAGGTCGTTTGAGCTGTTCGTCCATGATTTTTGACATCTCAATGGCTATGGCCAATGACAGAAGGCAGGTGTTGACTGCGTGCTTTACGATAAGGTGGGCGCCTTTCCGTATGATTCCTATGAGAAGAAAGGAGGCTTCCCGTTTGGGACCTGTCAGATCAATGAGGTTGCTTACAATCTCCGTAAGACGTGTGGAGTTCACTTTTTTCTCAACAAGGATCTTCTTGATCTCTTTTTCCATGTCACGGATGGAATCTTCAATGTTACGGTTGATTTCTTTTATGGAAACACGCACTCCACTTTCAATTTTGATGATGTCTTCCTGGGATTGTTTGACATGCTTGAGAATCACGTCCTTTTCGACATCGCCAGTCTCGATTTCTTGGTCCTCGTTCGAAGGGCTGTCAGATCTCAATGTTCCTTTGTCACGTCCAAAAAGGTTGTCTATACGGTCAGAAATCTCTCTTCCTAGTGCTTTTGATTTTTCAGCTCTGAGTTTTCCATCGTTTTCAGCGTCTAATACTGCAACTTGTTCTATTCCCACTGCTTTAAGCATTTCAATCTTCGTAGCATCGAGAAGGACACCTTCTTTGAGGACTTCTGTGAAATCAGGAATGTTTTCCATGAGAATCATGCCAGGAACAAGGTCTTTGACCGATTTGTCAATGATCTTATCCATAAATTATCTCCTTGGGAGAGGAGTTGATCAAGAATATCATCTGTAGCCTAGAAAATGACCTTGTTCTCTCCCATCATGCGCGCTTTTTGGAAATTTTTATCCAAGGTAGAAAGCAATGTTTCCACGTCTGCTCCGTCTTCTGGAAAAGAACTAAGACCCACAGCAATACAGATTTTTTCTCCTGAAACCTCTTGTACTGACTGGAGCCGTTTGAAAATCCTGGCAACCGCAAGGTTGGCACTTGCTTTTTTCGTATTAGGAAGGAGGCAGATGAATTCCTTCTCATTGTTAATCGATATCACATCGACATTGCGAAGGACAGTATGGATATTCGAACTTGTTTTTTTCTGGAGAACTTCGAAATCCTTCTTGTTCTGGACTGCAATTCTCATAAGGGCAAAAGGAAGATGATAGCGTGATGATCTGATAAATTCCTTGTCAAGAATTGTCCGAAAATGCTTATATATGACAGCTCCAGTCTCTGGATCTGTGATGATAGACTTGTAGACATCAATCGCCTGTTCATAAGTCTGGTCTCCAGCGTTGATAGTATCCAACTCTTTGAGTTTATCTATGAAACTGACGGAAAAGCTCTTGTTGTCTGAGACCACAAAAAGGAGAAAAAGAACGAAAAGAATGGAGGAAAAAAGGATGGCACAACCTAAAAGGAAAGGTGCTTGTGTTGCAAGAAACATGCCTTGAAACGCATCCGATTTTTCCATGATACCCAGTTTAGAGGCGATTGACTTGATGTTGATCAGCTGAATGAAGAGGATTGTCGTCATGGCAAAGAAGAAAGTGATGAAAGTAAGCAGGAACAGTCGAAATCGTTTCATGTAAGGACTCCCTTAATTCTTTGATCAACCCAGATGTAATATAACCAAACAGACTGATATTGTCAACTAAAATGTACTTTTCATCAGATGTCAGCTAAAGAGTCTTTCTGATAGCATTGCTTTTCTCAACGATCATTTTTAAAACTGAAGGGATAACAGTCTGTTGTCCGTCGCTTGCAGCGTTTTCCGGGTCATAGTGGACTTCAACAATAAGACCGTCTGCTCCAGCAGCGATTGCTGAAAGGGAGATGTCCATGACCATATCCCTGTATCCAATGGCATGGCTAGGATCGAAAATGATAGGAAGATTTGACTCTTTTTTAAGGATTGGTATGGATGCGAGATCAGGAGTGTAACGCTGGAATTTGGCTTCTTCAAATGTCCTGATTCCACGGAGGCAAAGGATGACATCGGGATTTCCATTTGCAACAATATACTCAGCGGCGAGGAGAAATTCAGTGATTGTCGCTGCTTCCCCTCTTTTCAGAAGCACAGGAATTTTTCGTTTTCCTGATTCAATGGCCAAGTCTTGAAGGAATCCGTAAGCTTTCATGTTCCGAGCACCCACCTGGATGATGTCAGCATAATTGAGGACATTTTCCAGGACATCTGCTTCCTCGAATTCGTTGTTACGAAGGAGATGTCTGTGTGTCCCTGTAGCTTCAGTCACAATGGGAAGGCCTGTCAGTTTTTTTGCAGAAAGCATGTATTCCAGACCTTTCACTCCCAATCCTTGATAAGCATAGGGGGAAGTGCGTGGCTTATAGGCACCACCACGCAGGAACTGTGCTCCTGCCTCTTTTGATTCTACAGCAATCCTTTCAATCTGATTTTTTGATTCAATAGAACAGGGACCAGCCATAAAAGCAAGGGTGTTGCCACCAATTTTGTGGTTTCCCACAGTAATAACCCTTCGATTCGGGTTGAATTCCCGGCTTACACGTTTGTAAGGTCTTGATATCCTGATGACTTCAAGGACGTCTTCGATTTCATTAAAAACGTTTGGGTCTATGCCTGATGTGTCTCCCACAATGCCTATGACATCAATGCTTTCCTTGCCGTGGATGATTTCAGGTGTACAATTGAATTTTTTGATTCGTTCAAGGATTTTTTCCGCGTTTTTCTCTGATGCATGGCTTTTCATACGAATAATCATGATTTGACTCCGTATTTTGGTTTAGAATAAGAAGACAAGATAATAGGGATATCCAAAAAAATCAAATATAAGATTAAAAGACAAGACAGGGGGAAACCTGACAATGCAGATGAGGGTTGCATCCTCATGATAAAATGTAGAGGGTGTGCTATCTGAACAGCCGGAAGAAAGATACCAGAACATTTGTACCTTTTCCAAGTACGCTTTTTATTGAAATGGTTCCACCATGCAGTTCGATAATTATTTTTGCCAATGAAAGACCGATTCCGTACCCTTTATCACCGTGCCGGGATTGGTCAACCCGGTAAAACCGCTCATAGACCCTGTCAAGTTCGCTATCGGGAATACCAATGCCAGTATCGGAAATAAGACATTCAATCTTGTCATCCTTTTCAGATACATTGATAGAAATTGATCCGTGTTCCGTATATTTGACTGCATTGTCCAGAAGATTCGAGAAGGCTATGGAGAGCAAATCCTTGTCGCAATGAAGTATAACTTGTTTTTCACAAATAACAGAAAATTTGATCTTTTTCAAATTGAGGGTGGGAGTAAAGCACGCTCCGATCTCCTTGAAAAATTCTTTCAAATCACAATCAACCTTGTTTAACACCCTCCGTCGTTCATCAAGTTGTGAGAGAAGCAACAGGACTCGGATGAGTGATTCCATCCGACGGGCTGTTTCCTGGGCATCCGTCAGATGCTTACGGCCTCCGGGTTTTAACCTGTTTTCCAGGGATTCCAAGGAGAGCCGCAAAATAGAAAGAGGCGTGCGTAATTCATGGGAAATATTGGAAATAAACTGGCGCTGGATGAGGAAGGTATTCTCCAACCTTTCGAATAACCCATTGAGAGCTGTCTGAAGCTGTCCAAGTTCGTCATTTTTATTGGCAATGATGATGCGTTCGGACAACTTTTCTCCACCGATGCGGTTGATATGGGCTGTTGTTTCAATTAAAGGCCGAAGAACATACCTCGTAAACATCTGTCCTACGAATATAAAGATAAGGATAAACACGCCTATTCCAATAAGAGTGAATTCAAACAATCTGCGTAGGTCTTTGCGCATGAGGTCTGTTGGCATGGCAGAAATGATCAGGTATTTTTTCCCGTTTTCAAGGATAACATACTTCACCTTGACTCGTAAATGGATCAAAGAATTAGGCTCCGTTTCATAATAGCGGAAAGTTTTAACGGAAGGCTGGGCAACGGTGTCAAAAAAAGGTTTGTTTAAATCACGAGAATCCAAGTCAATTGGGAAAAGTTTCGCCCGTTGGGAAATGAAGATCCGCTGGTTATTTTCTGAATAAATCTCCAGCCAATAATCGTTCAGTGTTTCACGCATCATCTCATCCATTTGAGCACCTGATGACGGAAGCGGGAATTCATTTTGGGTATCAATCATCTCTTTGGTTGTACTGGTGATGAAGTCCAAACTTTTATTGATGGAATCCGAAAGTACTGCGGCTGTCTGAAGATAATAGAGTCCTGCGAACAGAAAAAGGATGCAGCCACTGATGAGGGTGAAAAACAGGGTAAAGCGACGTCCAATCTTCATTTTTTTACTGGATCAGAAAGCATGAACCCGACTCCACGTTTTGTCGTGATCAGCGGCCTGCGTTGTCCGACATTGATTTTCTTCCGGAGGTTTTTTACATGCACATCGATAAAATTCGAAAAATCAAAAAGGTCGATGGATTCACCCCAAACATGCTCGCCTAGGACATTTCTGCTTACGACTGAATTCTTGTTATATGCCAAAAATTCCAGCAGTTCATACTCCTTGGCCGTAAGAGGGATATTCCGTTTACCCCTCATTACTTCTTTCGTCCTGGTATTGATCAGGAGGTCATCTATGTGGATTTCATTCGAGTGCAAATCGTTTTTTCGACGCAAAAGAGTACGGACACGTGCTATCAGCTCAGCGGAAGCGAATGGCTTTGTGAGATAATCATCCGCACCTATATCCAACGCTTCCACTTTGTCCTCGGTCTGACTTTTGGCGGAAAGAATCAAGATGGGTGTGTTGATACCTTCCTTACGGAGGGTTTTCAGGATGGTCATTCCATCCATCCCTGGGAGCATGAGATCCAATATGACAAGATCGTATGTATCCCCGCTTGCCCGGTCATAACCGTCTTCCCCGTCATACGAGAGATCTACTGAGTAGTCCGCCTTTTTCAATATTTGCTTCATTTGATCTGCAAGCTTATGGTTGTCTTCAACAATCAGTATACGCATGATAAATATTAGCCTTTTTACGAACAAAATTCAAGATGTATTTATTTATTTTTTGAGGTTTGGATTTATTCATAGATCCTTCATACTGGGGGAAGTACACTTGGCAAGATACATTTCAAATCAGATAATCGATGTGTCTAAGGAGGTTGTCTTTCATTTAAATCGTCAATCATAAATAATCCGAATATCAGGAGAAAAAAATGAAATCGAAAAAATTAAAAACTGCATTATTTATTGTGGGCTTGGCCCTGATTTTTATTGCATCGACTAGCTATTCTGCATTCGCCTCCAAAAAAACATTTTCGAAAAAAGGCGATTTTACAGTAGTGAACTGCGATACCTCGAAAATGTTGCTGACCGTGAAAGATAAAAACGGCAAAGAAGAAACGTTCATCGTCTTGAAGACCACGGAAATAACGAAAGATGTTCCCGATCAGGAAGAGAAGAACGAAGAAAAGAAGGATGAAAAGCATGGAAAAGATGAAAGTATGAAGATGGAACTTGGCGATTTGGTTACTGGAGAGACTGTCGAAATCAAATTTCATATCATAGATGGCAGAAAAACGGCTCTCAAAATAGATCTTGAGAATGAGGAAGACGAAAAAGATGAACAGAAAAAAGATAAATGAAGTTTAAGTTCCAATAGGATTTGAATCAATAACTCAAAGATGGTCAATCGATCATCTTTGGGTTGTTTTTGAAAAAATGTTGCTGAACGACATGGTCTCATTTTAAAACATACAGTCAGATTTGAATGAAGAAGTTAAAGTTGGATATAACACGCAAAATGGTGGCATATAAAGTAACATTTATGAGTGCGCAGAGCGAATTTTATACTGGTCAGATAGTGAAAATCCATCCAGAGAAAAATTAAGCCGACACCTCTGAACCAAATTCTGCACCTATTGGGGCAACCTGCCATCTTGAATCCCTTGTTTTTAGACAAAATGGCGAGGGTAGGTGAGTCCCGCGGAATCTGAGACTATTGCACGGTATCAAAAGGAAAGTAAGGCAGCTATGAGTTCAACTCGACAAAAAATTATTTTCTTAACATTTCTTTTTTTCGCTGTCTCTTTATATGGTAACCAATTGGATTATTATATCAACGCAGCACTCAAAAATAATTTTTTGTTAAAGTCATCATATTATGATACAATAGAGAAAAATGACAATTACAAATTCATCAACTCTCAAAAATTTCCTCAAATAAACATTTCACCAGAAATAGACTCCATTAATTATAAAAATGATAATCATTTAAATTCCTCTGTGAATTTAATTTTATCGCTTGACTTGTCAAAGGTTTTTTCCGATTACTCAAAAAGTGATTTTTATCTAAAAAAGAAATCAGAACTTGAACAGCAGTATGTTAAGCAACAAATCGTATTTAATATAAAAAAGATTTATTTTGAACTTTTTATAAAGGATCAAGAGAGGAAAACTGTAGAAGAATCAATTTCTTACATAAGCAATCATTTAGAAACGCTAAGAAATCTGTCAAGATATGGAGTGGAAAACTATAAACTTAATTTATTCCGGGTTCAAACCGAAAAAGCAAATATTGCAATCCAATTAAATGACTTAGAAAGCAGAATTACGATTTTAAAATCAGATTTAGCGGGTTTAACAGGTGTTGAAATCACAAATATTGGTTTTTCAATTCCGTCAGAATATTCTAATTTTGCAATAGCAGAAAAAAAAGAGAAGTTTTTATCACTCAAAATTTTAGAGTTTCAGAAGAAAGCGATAGAATCTACGGTCCATACGGAAAAATTATATTGGCTTCCTGATATATTTATTAACACCGGATATAATATGGATAATGACTCAACAGGTCCCGGAAATTATTATGAAATCAAAGCGGGTGTGAATACCGCTATTTTAAATTTCGGTGTAGAAGCAAATAAAATCAAGGCACTTCAAAACAAGAAAAAAAAGATTGATTGCTTATTGAATGAAACAGCAAGAGAGATTGAATTAAAATATGAAACCTTAAAACAGGATATAATGAATGGCCACAATAATTATGAGATTGTGCAAAATGCTGAAAAAATAGCTTTAAATTCTTTGGAGTTGGCAACACAGGAATATAAACAGGGCATGGTCAATGAGATGGATCTCCTTGATATATATCGGAAATTGATTGAAATTCAATTCTCTAAAAATGAACAATTACTTCAATATTTAAAAAAAGTTGCTGAGTTGGAATTGATAATAGGAGAATAGATTTATGAAAAAACAGGCTTTTTTTGCCCTCATAATGATTTTATTTTTTACAGGATGTACAAATATCAAGGAAAAGGAAACAAAATCAGGAATAGAAGTTGAGACAACGCAAGTTGCTATGCGGGTTTTAGAGGATCAAGTTCAAGCAATAGGTGAGGTGAAATCCGAAAAAGAGGTTTTACTCTCATCACAGTTTGCCGGTCGAGTGGTTTTGCTTAATGTCCTACCAGGGGATAGTGTCAAAGCGGGTGGTTTAGTAGCAAGAATAAGGTCAAAAGAAGCAGATGCTGTTTCTCCAAGCCTAAAAAGCGAATTTTCAGATATTTCCATTGTTGCCCCTATCTCAGGCAGTGTAGTTGAAAGATATGTTTCAGAAGGTAATGTAATACCACAAGGACAGCCGATTGTTAAGATTATTGCAAAAGGGCGATTGTATTTATTGCTGGATGTTTCACCCGAATTTTATGAAAAGATCAAAAAGGGTGACCGGGTTGCATTTAACTACGATTCGAGTAACTACACTGGTCGGGTCGAGGCTAAAAGTGCTGCCGTTGATTCTCTGTCAGGGACACTAAAAGTAAGGGTGAACATAGAAGACTGTGGGATTCTTCCCGGTGTCTTCGTGAATGCTTCTATAATAACCGAACACAAATTCTGCACCGCAGTTCCAAGGGATGCTGTCTTAACCAGAGATAACAGTCAGTTTGTTTTTGTAGTTGAGAACTCGGTAGCCCGGATGCGGTATGTAAAAGTCGGAATCTTAACGGATAAATTCGCGGAGATCCTGGATGGGGTCAAATCCGGAGAAAGTGTGGTAACTTTAGGAAACTACGAACTGGAAGATGGAGCTTACGTGGAAAACATATCAAGTCTTACCAATGTTGACGGCGCAGAATAAAAGAGGAATAGAAAATGGAAAAGTTAATCCGAAAAATCATTGCAAACAGGACGCCGATTATTTTCATTGTATTCATTTTATTTGCTGCCGGTGTTTTTTCGCTGTTTAAAATGTCCAAGTCCGTTTTTCCAGAAGTTATTTTCCCGCAAATTGTTATTAAGATAAACAGTGGCTATGCTCCGCTGGAAAATATGGAAATGAATATCGTGAAGAAAATGGAAGACAGTATGCAGACCGTAGCGGGGCTGAAGTATATGACATCCAAAATCAGAAGGGGTTCAGCGGAGGTAAATCTGACTTTTGACTGGGGCGTGAATGTTGATCAAGCATATCAATCAGTTCTTACTAAGGCGAGCGAAGTTAAGTCCGTTTTACCGGCTGATTCGCTGATGATGATTAGAAAAATGACGACGAGTACTTATCCTTTTTCGGGATACAGCTTATATTCTGATACATATTCCCTGGTCGAATTGAGAGATATAGCCGAACACACGATTAAGCCTCAAATTGAAAGTCTGGATGGAATTGACATGGTAGAGGTTATAGGCGGAGTTTGCCCGGAATACGAAGTTATAATCAAGCCGGAAAAACTCATGCAGTATCACATAACTTCGGCAAATGTGATTGATGCCGTCAGAAATGCAAACAGGATTGATTTTTTGGGCTCGATTACGCAGGAATACAGATTCTTGCTTACTGTCGCGGATTATCGTTTGAACGGGAAAAGGGACATTGAGGATATTCTAATAAAGCGGCGTCAGGGTCAGCCAGTTTACCTAAAGCAGGTGGCACAAGTGTTGGAATCCGTGAGCAGGCAAGTGAGCATTACTTCAACGGACGGGCATTCCGCCGTTTTGTTCAATATAATCATGCATCCAAACGCAGATGTCGTCAGGGTTTCAAAACTTGTAGGACAAAAGATGAATCATATAAGGCAGCATCTGCCTAAGGGTATGAAAATTTCCAAATGGTATGACCTCGCCGATTTTGTTAAAAAAGCACTGAATAGTATTATGATAAATATTTTATCCGGCATTTTAATAATATCCGTTGTTGTTCTTATTTTTCTGAGAAGTGCTAGGTCGTCTATCCCCATCATTATTGCAATGCCTCTGACCATAGCGGTTTCTTTCCTCCTGATGAAGGTTTTCGGTCTCTCGCTGAATGTGATGACGCTTGGAGGACTGACCGCTGCCCTCGGTCTTCTGGTTGACGATGTAAGTATTATTGTCGAGAATATTATACGCCATAGAGAAACGGGGGAAGAAGAGACAAATGCTGTAATTAGCGGGTCGGCGGAAATTATTCCGGCTTCTATTTTCGGTACGATTACTACAATAATCGTATTCTTGCCTATGACTATGCTTAATGGTGTCCATGGTTTTTTCTTTAAACCTTTTTTTTCCGTTGCGACTATAGCGTTAAGCCTTTCACTTTTACTGAGCATATTTGTAACCCCACTTCTCGTGTCCTATATCCAGCGTCATCGTGGAGGACGAAAGGTTTTTCATCCCGAAGGGAAGATACCTGAAATTTACAAGAAGGTGCTCACGTTTTCCCTGAAGCGTTCGGGCTTTGTAACTTTTTTAAGTGGGGTTATTGTCTGTGCTGCTATTATCATATCTTTTCATGTCTCCACTCAGTATTTACCCGTATGGGACGAAGGCACTTTTATTATGGATATAGATACGAAGCCGGGCACTTCTTTGGCAGAAATGGATCGAGTGGTCCGAGGTGTTGAAAAAGTTATAAAAAGTATTCCTGAGATAAGAACATATACGAGGAGCACAGGCGATGATGAAGTTAGGCCGAATGAAGCCCATTTTTATCTGCGTCCGCAAAATTTGCCGGGAAAAAGTCGTCTTTCAACATTTAAAATTATGGATAAACTTGAAAAGAGGCTGAGCGATAATTTCCCCTATCTGAATATAGATCTTCACCAGATTCTTCCGGATCGGTTTAATAACTTGATAGGACATGACAATACGATAACCCTGGAGTTATATGGTGATAATGCAGATAGCCTAGATACCGCTAAAAAGTTGGTTACTCGCGCTGTAGAAAGCCTACCCGCGGTAAAAGCTGTAAAAGGAAAGCATGTTGACAAACAACCGGAAATTTTCATTTCTTATAATAAAGTAAAACTCGCCAAAATGGGACTTGACGAATCAGACGTATCTGGGCAGGTGGAAACCGCTCTGCATGGGACAGTCGCTACGCATATAGTGAGTGGTGTAAAAAATGAAAATGTCAGGATTGTTTATCCCGCGCGTTACGGGAAATTTATTGACGATATAAAGCAAATACCGGTTTTTAGCGCTACCGGTGCTGTTTTCCCGCTGATGAGCGTGGCGACGGTCTCTATTAAAAATGTGAGAGAAATGGTTTTCCATAAAAATGGTATGCCAGTCATTTACATGGATGTAAAAACAAAGAATGCTGACCTTCGGGGAAATGTGCGGAAAATACAGGGCGCATTAGATAAAGTCAGCCTGCCTGCCGGGTTCTCTGTTCAATTGGGTGGTGACTGGGCCAGGCAACTGTCCGCCTTTGGGGAACTTATGGTTATTCTGAGCTTGGCTGCGCTGTTTATTTTCGCGATCCTTCTATTGGAATTTAAAAATTATCGTATTGCTTCAATAATTTTTTTTGGGACGCTGTTTTCTTTATCGTTTATCGTTTTTGGACTGGTTATAACGAACACTTCTTTTAATGTGTCCACTTTTATGGGCTTTATTACTTCCATGGGTATTGCAGTAAATAACGGAATCCTGATTATGGATTTTGCAGAAAAATATAAAAGCAGGAACTTAGATGCTGAAAAACGTATTGTGATGGCAGGGTTAGTGAGGATAAGGCCGATATTGATTACATCAATCACTACGATAGGTGGTTTTTTGCCTATGGCGATGAGTTTGGGTGGTGGTGGCGAGATGCTTCAGCCCTTTGCTGTAGCGGTTATAAGCGGGCTTTTGGGTTCAATATTCTTTTCGCTTATCGTTATTCCAACTCTTTATTATCGTTTTGAGAGACAGGAGATAAAAAATGGATAGATGGGGAAAATGGGATAAAAATCAATTTGCATCCTGGAAATGTTCTTCCCATAGCACTTGGAGAACCAATATTGATTGTTTTTTATTCCTGATTCCCGGCTTTATAAGAAAATCAAACTGGGATTACATGAACTGCGAAAGACACGTTCATTTGATTGCTAATTCAATACCATGTTTATTATAAAGGTGTAGCGAATTGTGAAATGAATCCAAATTTGACAAAGCCCCTGATTCATGTTATATTCCAACGGTTGACTGGTAACAGAAGATGTGGTCGATTTCCATCTTCTATCTACCATCAACTCTCCACCATGGAGAGGTGGCCGAGTGGTTGATGGCGGCGGTCTTGAAAACCGTTGTGGGTTAATAGCCTACCGGGGGTTCGAATCCCTCCCTCTCCGAAGGGTAGAGAGTAAAGAGAAGAGAGTTGAGGGAGGAAGAAAAAAGATTGAAGATGGTGCTTGTTGTTTAGTTTTGAGAAGCTCAAAATCTATCAGGATGCAATAAGATTAATTGCAGAATTGAATGCTGTTGCGGACAGGTTTCCTGAGAAAGAACGATGGGGACTTGCGTCACAACTGCGGCGAGCTGCGGTTTCTGTAGCTTTGAATATTGCGGAAGGAAGTGCAAGAACAAAAAAGGACAATATAAACTTCCTTCGATTCGCCAGAGGATCGGTTTTTGAGATTGTTGCCATATTGCAGGTTGTTAAGACTATGCAATATGTTGAAAATGACAGGTATCAGGAATTATATGACGCTTGTGAGGTTTTATCAAAGCAGATAAGTAGCTATACAAAGGTATTGACTGATAAGAATAATGCTATTTGATAAGTTTTGGAAATGGTAGTGCATTGGAGTGTTCCGACTCTCCACCCTCTACCATCCACTATAAGGAGAGGTAGCCTAATGGTAAGGCAGCGGCTTGCTAAGCCGTCGCTCTAGAAATAGGGCCTGCACGTTCGAGTCGTGTCCTCTCCGTATTTTTTACTTAGGATCAGAATGAGTTGTATTTAGGTACACCCCGTTCTGGTCCTAATCTGTTTTCATCCCTTTTTCATATTCCATTGGTACAATTTGCCCATGAGAATACTACTTGTTGAAGATGAGCTTTCTATAGCACGGAACCTGAAGGATGTCCTGGAAAAATCCGGTTATTCAGTCGCACTGTCGACAGACGGAGAGGATGGCCTTGACAAGGCCCTTTCTGAAGAATTCGACCTTCTTATTCTTGATATCATGCTTCCTAAGATGGATGGCCTTTCCCTCCTTAAAAAAATCAGAAAAGAGAAGAACAGAACGCCGGTACTCATGCTTACAGCCCGTTCATCCATTGATGATAAAGTAAGGGGGTTGGACGAAGGTGCTGATGATTATCTTTCCAAACCTTTTGCAGTGCCAGAGCTGTTGGCCCGTATCCGGACTCTGCTTCGTAGGAAATCGGATGTTACTGAAGGATCTGATTTGAAAATTGCAAATTTCCGGATTGATGTCAAATCAAAGAAGGTTTTCAGGGGTAAGAAAGAGATCATACTCACTCCCAAGGAATTTTCCCTTATAGAGTTTCTTTTTTACAATAAGGATGTCGTAGTCACGCGTACTGCCATCGCAGAACATGTATGGGGAGACAATTTCGATATTTTTACAATGAGCAATTTTGTCGATGTCCATGTAATGAACGTCAGAAAGAAAATCGACAAGGGTTTCCATCCGAAGCTTATCCATACGCGTCATGGACTTGGATATGTTCTTTCTGATAAAGAGCAATAACCTGTGAAAATCAGGACGCGCCTGACCCTTTTCTATACCATCACATTCGCTTTCATAATGATTGTCTTCAGCGGTCTCATATATCTTGGAATGCGCATCATCCTTTTCAATGAGATTGATAACTCCCTTAACAGACATGCTGATACGATTGCCCAATCCTATCCTGGTACGCTTTCCATTTTTCAGTCATTGGACTGGTCTGATAGGATCCCTGCACAATCCCTTCCCATGAGCATAGAGATACTGAGTTCGAATGGTGAAGTCCTATACCGTTCTGAAGCTGCGAAAAGCATCAATCTCCATCTGATGTCATCTAGGATTAAGACTACTTTCAGATTTATGAATTATAAGATTGAACAGATCAGGGAAGTGATCACTACCAAAGAGCCTGTTGATGGATCCAGGCATTTCCGCGTGCTTATGAAAAAATTTTATTACAAGGATGCGTTTGTAGGTTGGATCCAGGTTGTCCAGCCTGTAGACCATATTGTCAGGCAATTGGGTGCTTTGAAAAGGGTTCTTTTTACTGCCCTTTTCATCTGTCTTATCATTGTTTCAGTTTCAGGATATATCCTTTCAAAAAGTTCTCTCAAGCCAATGCAGGCGATCATTGTCGCGGCAAACCGAATCAGTCACAGCAACCTTTCTGAACGGATCAAACCTCTGGAAAACAAGGACGAAATACAGGATCTGGCAGATACGTTGAACAGCCTTTTCGACAGGCTGGATAATGCGTTCCAATCACAGAAACAGTTCATTTCTGATGCTGCGCATGAGTTAAGAACACCTCTTGCCATTCTTCGCACTGGGATCGAATCGGAAATCGGCAATAAGAATATTGATACGCATCTCCGTGACATGCTGCTTCAGAATCTGGACACTATTTCCAGGCTTTCCTCCCTTGTAGAAAAACTTCTCCTGCTTTCGCGTCTGGAAAATGCAAGGATTGAGGAACGCAGGATTCCTGCTGATATTGGTGAGATGCTTTCCAAAGCGGGTGAGGATATCGGGATGATGGCTGATGAGAAGGAGCAGGTTTTAGAAATCAGGAGTGAAGAGGGGCTTCTTGTAAATGCGGATGCTGACCTTCTTTATCAGGCTGTTTTCAATATTTTGACAAACGCAGTGAAGTACACGCCAGTAAACGGTAGAGTGAAGGCAGAAGCGAAAAAAATGAATGGCCATATCAAAATCGAGGTCTGTGACAACGGAATTGGAATCAACCAGAAAGACCTGAAACTTGTCTTTAACAGGTTTTATAGGGCAGACAGGTCAAGAGGGAAAGAGAAAGGGTATGGGTTGGGTCTGGCTATTACAAGGCAGATTATCCTTTTACATAAAGGAACAATTGATATTAACAGCGTTGAAGGTAAGGGAACCACGATTACGGTCTTGTTGCCAAAAATAGATACAAGGGGGGAAGTGACATCTTGAAAACGAAAATAGTGTCTTTTCTATTAAAAAATTATTATATTTGGACTCATGCTTCCCTTGAGGCATAATTATCCCCAAGGTATTATAAGGAATTGAACATGAAAGAACTCATCAGGAATATGCTTGTTAAGATAGGAGAGGATCCTGATCGGGAAGGTTTGAAAAAGACACCTGCACGGGTGGAAGCTGCCTGGAAATTCATTACTCAAGGCTATTCCCAGAATGTTGATGATATCATCAACAATGCTGTTTTTACGGAAAACTATGACGAGATGGTGCTTGTCAAAGATATTGAGTTTTATTCCATGTGTGAACATCATATGCTGCCTTTTTATGGGAAAGCCCATGTGGCTTACATTCCAGACGGGAAAATCATTGGTCTTTCAAAAATCTCCCGTTTGACTGAAATGTTTGCACGCAGGTTGCAGGTTCAGGAACGGCTTACGACCCAGATAGCTGAAGCTCTTTTCAACAAGCTGAAACCCAAAGGTGTTGCTGTTGTTTTGGAAGCGGTCCATATGTGCATGGTTATGCGGGGGACTGAAAAGAAGTTTTCCAAGGCTGTGACGAGCTGTCTAAAAGGGAGTTTTAAGACAGATGCACGGACACGTGAGGAGTTTTTAAGGCTGATCGGTCTTTCGACCCTTCATTCCTGATGATTGACCCTAAAGAATGAATTTTTTACCGTAAACTTGACAAATCCCTTTGTTTTTGTTAATTTGATTTCCAATGAAAAAGAACATTTTTTTTTCAAATTCTTTAATCAAGACTTACAAGCTCGTACGAAAAGATTTGGATAAGTTTCTCCAAAATTCCGGTTTTAAAGTAGGATTTGAGCTTCTCAAGGCTGATGCCTGTCCTTCGGAAAAAAAACACCAGAATGCCATGTTTGTGATAAGTGAAAAAGACCTTAAAGACGCCTTTTACGCAAAAAAGAAGAATCTCGTAATATTTCGGAAATCATTAAAAGTGGAACGTCGGATAGGCCGGGTGTTCCTGCCACTTCCAAACAAGACAACTGCTTCCAGAACAGCCCTTATTATCGCTACTTTTCTGGAAGATGTCCTGTATGCTTCCCTGTATGAGGACACTCTCAAATCTTTGACAGCTTTTGAAAGCTACGCTGACCTTTCCAGATCTGAACTTCTCAGCATGCGTCAGGTCTTAGAAGCTCAAGAAAAATTACAGGAATACAATCGCGCTGAACATATGCAAAAAGAGGACATCATTAAGGCGCATGAACGTGTGAGTGACTTAAGCAGGATTGAACGTCTTTCTTATGACAAGGTTCTCCAGGCATGGGAGATTTTTTCAGAACTCATCCGCAAGGAACTGATAGAATCGCGGAAGGAGTCTTCTGCGCTGGAAAGAGTCCTCGAACTGAGCAACAAGGAACGCAAGGACAATGAACAGACTATAGACGCCATGGATAAAACGATAGAACTCAGCCGGAAAGAACGTATTGAATCGGAGAGTACATTTAAGGCTGAAGAGAACGTGATGGAATTCAACAGGGTTGTAAATATCGATGATAACAGTTTCTTGGACAATGTCTCTGAGTCCGAGCTTCAGGCTATCCTGAAAAATGAGGCTGTCTGGAATAGTCTGGCAGAAACAGACCAGCAAGCATTGATTTCCATTATTAAGGCGCTATTTAAGATTTTATTGAAACGCAAGCATTCCAGTGGCTTGAACAGCTAATTACGACTGGTCTTGTTTTGTTCATTTGAATACGGGGTATATCTGATGATATCTGTCTGTTTATATTTGCATCGGCATATTAATGTCCTAAGCATCTTCTGTTTCTTTCAGCGGTTCCCGAAAAACATGTTTTGTTTTTTGATCGTGGGACGTCCAGATATCCGAAAGCATTCCGTGATACAGGAAACAAATGGCGGTTTTTCATGTCAATTCTGATTGTCTTAAGGGACTCTCCGCCTGATTTAAGACATTTTTATGTTGATAAGAAAACCATACCAGATATGCATGGACCTTTCTTTTTTTATTTTAAGGATTCAAACAAGATATATGGTCCTTCACAGGTTGTTAGTTCTGGTCGCATGAAATCAGTGACTTTTTTGAACAGAAGAGGAATTGTTGTATCGACTCCTTTTTACATAAATATACCTGGAGCAGGACATGTGCAGCTTTCCGAAATACAGTCACAGATGCTCCTGAATGAGTTGGAATATAATAACAGGTCACATTCAGGAATGGATGTTATTTTTCTGTCGTTTCAAAACCTTCAGATACATGTACGTCTTTTAAGGCAGTCTCCCCTGGTATCGGTTTCCGATTTTTCCTGGAAAATCAATCTGAAAGAAATAAGGGATGCTTCTGCAAGGATTCATGCGGAACTAAAACAGATCTGTCGGGAGAAAGTTGAAGAGCTAAAACTGGAAAGGCTTCTCAGACTCCGTTCTTTTGGAAGGGACTTGTTTTCCTTGCTTTTCAAGGACGGATACTTCATAGATTATTTTTCTGGTTTGCGTAATGGCAATCTGGCAGTCCATCTTTCACCAGATCTTTTTTTCATCCCGTTTGAACATATGGCTATTAAGGAGCTTTTTTTATTGGAGTTCAGGATAACCCGTTTGTTGGATCATAAGCCTGGTTGGAAACTGGATTTGCAACCTGAAAGAAGAGGGATGCTTTTCATGTATGACAGGTCAGAGAAAGTTTTTGTGGGAGAATCCCAGAAACTTCTAGAACAATGGGGGGGAAGCGCGAGATTTGAGTCTTCTGCTGTGTCGATGCAGGCAACACCTGAATCAAGGTTAAAGGATCTTTATAAAAGAAGCAGATTCGTCCATTACATCGGTCATTCCACCATAAATAACAGCAGATATAAGTGGTTGAATGGGAAAAACAAACCTTTTTTACCAGCAGAAAGCCCTGCCCCAGAGTTCATTTTTGCAGATTCCTGCCATGACCATTTCTATACAGGTTCGTTTCATAAGACTCTTTCCCTCTTTTTCAGGCAAGGATTGCGGTTTTGGATAAGCGGAATGGCTGAAATCCGTGTTCATGGTGATTTTTTCCCCAGCCACTTCTATGAAAACCTTTTCCGTACAGGTTCTTTTGGACATGCTCTCCTACAGACCCGCAGACAAATGGCAGATGCAGGGAAGTCTTCTTTTTTACAGTATATTTCCGCAGGAGACCAGAATTTTTCTTTTAGAAAGGAACTTTTTTTGAGAGGAAGTTGTTAAATGGGAATGAAAGGAATCAGGCTGGATCTTGATGATCAGGCAATAAAATCTCTTATTGTGCAGTGGAAGTCAGAGCCTTCTGAAAAGAAGCTGATCCGAATCCGCGATATGCTTTCCAGCCTGATTTATGCCTATCCAGCCCGTGTTTTTAGCAGGTCTGAAGAAAGTTGTAGTGGTTTTTTCGAGTATGTTGCAGAACGTCTTTCCAATATGCTTGATAAGTATGAACCGCAGGAGGCTCGTTTCACGACATGGTTTTTTATTGTCTTAAGGAACCACTATTTTAACTGGACAAAGAGCGAGAAGAGGCAGAACAGGATCAAGGAAATCCCCCTGAACATCCAAACGGATAATCCTGATGAAGAGATGGATCTGGGGGATTTCCAGCAACACAGGCACTGGCATGAAAATATGGTTTCTGCAACAGTTGACCAGGAGGAGAAAAGGCTGATGATGATTCAACGTATCCTGAAGTCTTTGACTGCTCAACAGAAATTGGTTGTTTCCCTTTTGTTCTATCATCTGGATATTGAGGCTTTGCAATCTGTTTATAAAGGGAAACGAAAAATCATGGATGTATTCAAGGAATATAGCCGTATCAACATGGATATGAAGGAAAAAAGAGATGCCCTTTCTGTGAAGATACGGATGTTGAGCGCTGAAATCACGGAGCTGCAATATAAGGAGAGATGTCTTTTGAACATCCTGCCAAAACCTGATGATCTTGAGGAAAAGCTTCAAACAATCAGGAAGGATTTAGCCAAAAAACGCAGGTTTCGGGAGGATCGGACAAGGGATTTGACCACTCAAAATTTGAATATGCCTTATTCATGGGTGGGAGATGTGATCGGTCTGCCTGCTGTAAAAGTAAGGAAAACAATGGATAAGATCAGAAAGGTTTTCATGTTCCATTTTGAAAAAAACGAGGCACTGATATGAATCATCTTAGTGTAAAAGTCATGTTGGATTGTCTGTTGGGAGAGACATTGCCAAAAGAGGCAAAACAACATTTGGAAACCTGTGCTGAATGTGGTCAGAAAATAGCCTCTCTACAGGAATCCATGAAAAAGGGGTTGGAAGAACAAGATTCCAAACCTTGCGTTACAGTTGATGCGAACCAGATAGCAGCCTATGTAGATCATCAGATGAGTTCTGCTGAAAAATCCAGATTTGAGAAACACCTCTTTTCCTGTTCCACCTGTCTTGCAAGTGTACGTGACTTGATGTGTGATATGTCCGCATTCGGTCTGGAACCCTTGAAAGCAAAGAACATATTGCAAAAAAAAGTTGGGGCTGTGATTAGGGTTGTCAAAAAAGGACTGGATTTGGTAATGAACAACATGAGTAGGAAACCTGTCTTTGCCTATGCTGCAGCAGTGCGGGGAAGCCATCAGAAAAGCATTTTGCAGATGAAGTGGTCTTTGAAAAAAGGAAGCAAACAATATGAGGTTGTTTTAAAATATGTCGATGAGGGGGAGGCTGAATTGTTTATGAATTACAGCTCTTCCAAACCTTGTAATGTGAGCATAAAACTGTTTAAGGATTCTCATGATATTGAGACAAAGATGTTTCATTTAGACAAGAAGAAAAAGGAATCCTGTTTTGGAGTCTTAAGCAAAGGGAAATATGTGTTAAAAGAGCAGGAAAGCGATTTGATGGGGTTTAGCTTGGAATAAGCGGTTATTTAAGTTTTGCCAAGGCTTTTCTTGCGGCTTTGTTAAAGGCAAGTTCCAAAGTATTATCGTTTCCAGTTCCTGTCCCAATATATTTGATAGTGCCGGTCTCGCTTTCTACGATTTTCAATGAAATACCTGCAATATAACCTTTGACAGGTACTATCATGGCAATGAGCATTCCCGGTAGACCACCCAAGATGCATCCTGTGACAACACATGCTGTGCGAGGTCCTTTTTCCATGCCTTTTGTCATGCGAAGTTCAGAAATTGTTCCAATAACTATATATTTACAGCCTGCAACCTTCCCTAATTCTGTAGCTTGACTGGCATTTACAACGCCAGAAGCATTGAGGCTTTGTTCAGAAAGAAGCGCATCCAGACGGCTACGCTCAATCAGCGTGTATTCCCCTTTTTTCATTAGAAACATGGTAACCGAGTCGGAGGCAGTCTCTCCTGCTGTAGGAAACAAGGTTTGCTGTGAATTTTGGAAAGCCAGCACGCCTATTGTGTCATTTGCTATGATAGTATTGATTGAAAAGACCAGTAAGTATATAAGTATGCAGGCTGATAATTTTAATTTCATGAGTTCCTCCAAATAAAACGAAATATATCAATTTGAGTTGAAAAAGTCAAAAAAATGTTATGGGACATGTATTGAGTGGGTGATAAACAGCTTGCTTCTAAAGATCCATTGTTCCAAGGATCCTTTGACAGAAGGGGTTGAAATGGTTGAGTGTGTCATCTTTTGTCAAGCTAAATGTCGTTCATGCTGCTCTTGGATTGTTTTCCACTGAAGTATTTTTTTTTCATTCAAAAACCCGATATGGTGAAATACTCCCGCACTTTTCTAATTACATACTCCACCTGTTTGTCAGTCATCTCAGGGTAGATAGGGAGAGAGAGGATTTCCCGGGAACTCTGTTCAGAGGCAGGAAAAGATCCTTTCCCCAGTTTCAGGTAGGAGTAGGCAGGTTGGAGATGGAGCGGCAGAGGATAATGGATACCTGTCTGTATGCCGGCTTTGGTCAGATGCTCCTGTAGTTTGTCCCTTTCCGAAGCCGATGTCCTGATCACATAGAGATGATAGACGCTATAATGATCCTTGTCATCTAGGGGAACTTTTACGATATCCTTGAGCTTTTTAGAATATTGTTTTGCAATGGCTCTTCGTCTTTCTGTCCATTTTTTCAGATAAGGCAGTTTGGCATTGAGGATGGATGCCTGAAAAGCGTCGAGCCTATGGTTATACGCCTCAATAAGATGCTCATATTTCTTGATGCGTCCATGGTTGGCAAGCATTTTCACTTTGGCAACCAGTTTTTCATCATGGGAACAGACAGCGCCAGCATCACCATAAGCTCCGAGGTTTTTCCCAGGATAGAAACTGAAGCAGGCTGCGTGGCTATAATGACCGACAGGATGTCCTTTATATTGGGAGAGGTGTGCCTGTGCCGCATCCTCAATCACAAAGAGTTTATGTTTGTCCGCTATTTTCCTGATAGTATCCATCTCAGCCATACGGCCGTGGAGGTGGACAACAATGACGGCTCTGCTCTTTTTTGTTATAGCTTTTTCAAGTTTTGAAGGATCCATGGTGAACGTGTCAGGATTGATATCACAGAATTTCACACGTGCTCCACATTCCGTAATGGCTTCTGAAGTGGCAATGAAAGTGTTGGGGACAGTAATCACGTCATCACCAGGACCTACACCAAGTGCTTTCAGAGCCAAGAAGAGGGCAGATGTGCCGGAGCTGCAACCAGCGCAGGCTTTGGCAGATTGGATTTTGGCAAAGTTCGCTTCGAAATCCTTGACAGGAGACCCACCGATGAATTCAGCGCTATCGATGATTGTCTTCATGGCCTTGTCAATATCTTTCTTGATTGTTTGATACTGGGCTTTAAGGTCAGCAAAGGGGACTTTCATTCAGTCAGACTCCTTTAGAAATGGCTACAATTTTATGATTCACTTTGTTTAATAGAATATAGGACTCTGGTTCTTTTTTGTCAAATCCTTCTCATTTAAAGCAAGACAAAAAG
>DYKD01000331.1 GCA_020722765.1 Brevinema andersonii
CCCTCAAAGCCCTGCTGCCTCACTACGCGGGACAGGTGAAGTGCATTTACATTGATCCGCCCTACAACACAGGCAACGAAGGCTGGGTCTACAACGACGCGGTCAACAGCCCTGAAATGAAAGAATGGCTTGGAAAAATAGTTGGCGCAGAAAATGAGGATTTGAGTCGACATGACAAATGGCTTTGCATGATGTATCCGCGCATAGCATTGTTGTATGATCTTTGACTCTACTGCAAAAACCTTGAATTCTCACCACTGAGACACAGAGTCACGGAGTTCTTCTTCATCTTTATCTCGGTGTCTCCGTGTCTCTGTGGTTTGATTTTGGCCTTTTTGCAGTGGACTCATCTTTTAAAGGAAGACGGCGTTATTTTTGTCAGCATTGACGATGTAGAAGTTGCCAATCTTCGATTATTAATGGATGAAATATTTGGAAGAAATAATTTCCTTGCAAATGTTGTTTGGCAGAAAAAATATACACGCGCTAATGATGCGGATTATTTCAGCGACAACCACGATCACATTCTCGTGTATGCTAGAAAAAAGGAATTGTTCCAAATTGGCAGAATTTCTCGCACTGAAACCCAAAACAAAGCCTATAAAAACCCCGATAAACATCCTTTGGGACCTTGGAAGCCGACTCCCTTACATGCAAAAAGTGGAAACGACACATCAGAATACATTTTTAAAAATGGCATTAAGTGGCATCCACCTAAAGGTACATATCGAAGATTTAGCGACGAGACAATGGCACGCTTGGATGCAGGCAATGAAATTTGGTTTGGAAAAGACGGCAAGGCGGTGCCCCAACGAAAGACGTTTTTAGGGTCGTTAGTTGAAGGCGTTACACCTGTCACGCTTTGGCTTCATGAAGTAGCAGGAGACAATCACATCGCCAGAGACGAAGTAAAAAAGGCTCTAAGTAATACAGAATTTTTGTTTGACAGTCCAAAACCCACTACACTTCTCTCTTTGATTTTACAGCTAGCAACCGATGAAGATTCTATTGTTCTTGATTCTTTTGCAGGCAGCGGCACAACAGGCCACGCCGTCCTGCAAATGAACAAGGAAGATGGCGGCAATCGCCGTTTCATTCTTATCGAGATGGATGAGAATATCTGCAAGAACATCACCGCCGAACGCTTGAAGCGCGTCAGCCAGGGTTACGAGTGGAAAGACCAGAAAGGCGGCAAACACAAAGAAGAAGGCTTGGGCGGC
>DYKD01000332.1 GCA_020722765.1 Brevinema andersonii
TCTGGACATTGTTAAAACAACTCATTGGCCTTGTTCTTCTCCTCACCTCCCTGAAGGCCCTTTCTATAACATTTGTCGTTCTCACCTTTATCCTTATCCGCTCAGGACAATAATAAAAGTTCAGCAACTCTTCTAAATCCTTCTCAATGCACTTTACTGCCTTAGGGTACGCAGTCCTCCACCTTTCTGCCCATACATTAAATGCCTTTATCGCTTCCTTTCTGTTTTCAGCATCGTATATAGCTCTTGCCTCATTTATACATATCTCCTGATCCTTCTTCTTTAGATAATTGGCTACATTCCTTAACTTATGAGCCCAGCACCGTTGCCTCTTTACATATGGATAAACAGTATCTACAGCATTCTCAAGCCCGGCATGACCGTCTGTTATTATCAGTCCCAGGGTCTGTCCTGTTAATCCACGATTATAGAGATTGTTCAGGAAACCCTCCCATTTCTTTTCGGTCTCATGTTTAATTACCATAAAATCTATTAATTCTCTCTTGCCATTAATGGTTATCCCATAGGCAGCAAGCACAACCTTCTTCTTTGACCCAAATCCCGTCTTGGTCTTCAAGGTGATTCCATCTAAAAACAGATAAAGATATTTGTCTTCAAGCCTTAGGTTGTGATACCTCCTAACATCCTCATCAAGACTTTTTGCTATATTGGAGATCGTCTGCGCACTTACGCTTTCACCCAATAAGGGTCTCAAAGCCTCTCCCGTGAGCCTGGTTGATGCCCCATACAGGAATATCTTCATCAAAGCTGCATCTACTTCATCTACCCTCTGCTGATATTTCGGTATGACATCGCTGTCATAGCCACCACCCCGTATCCTGGGCATCTGTATCTCTATACGGCCATCCTTCAGAGTGATCCACCTCCGCCAGTACCCATTTCGATAATCTTTACGCTTAACTGTACGTTCATGTGATTCGCAACATATGAGCTGAGCACGCTCTGCTTCCAAAGCCCTCTCTATATGTCTCCTTCTAAATTCCTTCATCGCCTCGTCATGCTCTTCCCAGTAGTTCCAAAAGCTCCTCTTGTATTCTTTCATTAACTCTGTTACTGTTAATTGCGTTAATTCTTTTACCGACACGGGTGTATTCCTCCTTTCCCTTTAAGGGTAATTTTGCTCAATGGAGAATACACCCTCCCTTTTTATACTTCAAGAATTTTACACAGAA
>DYKD01000333.1 GCA_020722765.1 Brevinema andersonii
TTATGATGAATTAATTCTTCCGGACTTGCTTCAATACATCCATTTCGAATTGCATGATACTGATGCGGCAGATATTGACTGACTAATGACAGCGGAATTGATACACTTTTTAAATTATTGATTAGATGCGACAATGCCGATTCTACCTGGGGAAGTGGCCAGTAATAACGAATCCGATCGCTCAAACTGTACAGTCGGGCAAATTGCTGTTTCTTGGAATTTCCATGATAGTACTTTTCCCAATACGTAGGATTGCTCACCATTGCTTCTTCAACCGTCTTCATCACCTGTGATGGCATCAGCCCTTTGTGAAGAGATAACATTTCTGTTTCAATTTGATCAATTGCCAATACAGCTTCCCGAAAGGCAAATGTCAATGCGGGCCCCACTTTTAAAATAGCAAAATGATCTTCCACCATTTGTTTCAATTTTATTTCTCTTTGATAATCCGTTGAATGAGCTTCATAGACCAAATTTTCATATTGCTCAATAAATTCAGATAGATTGCGAGCCTTTGTTCGATCGTATTCAATCACGTCAGAATCACTGAATTCCACGCCGGGCTGTATCACTACCGCAATGACACGTTCCCAAGCACGTTGTAGACCATGTTTATAGAATGCTTCTTTTGTAACTTCAATGGTTTCTGCCAAATCATCGATTGCCGTTGGCACTAACTCTGTTAAAGCCTCTTGCGCTCCTCCCGGGATAGGAACCTCGGAACCAATAATATACAATAAATCATGCGTGGAATTCTCGTTTGCTTGCTCAGCTGCTTTACAGAGCTGGACCGCTCGCTCCGCAATAGTTGCAGGATTCAGGGGATCATTTTTTGAATCATCTAAACAACGCATACTGGTATCGAGATGGATTTTGGTGTAGCCGGCTTCAACATACGCTTTGATTTGATCGACAGCGAAGGTCATCGCCTGCGAGGATGGTAAATTCTGCCACACATTAGGCCCGAGATGATCGCCTCCGAGAATTATTCGATCGAATGGGAAGTTTATCTTCCGACAAATGCCCTGCACATACTGCACAAACTGACGAGGATTCATGCCGGAGTACCCACCAAACTGATCCACTTGATTTGATGTCGATTCAATGAGTAGCATCGAATTATCCATCAAAGCCTGCTTCATAGACGCTTCTAGTACATAACGATTTGAAGAGCAGACCGAATAAATACCTA
>DYKD01000334.1 GCA_020722765.1 Brevinema andersonii
TGTCGGCATCGGTGGTAAAATAGCAAAAGCATCGGTAGAAAATGAACAAAAACATCGGCCAAAAATGAACACTTTCATCGGTATAAATTGAATGGTATCATCTGGATATCTCATAGTACGGGAGGTATTCAGATGCTAAATGAACATCAGGTCATTGAAATCAAAATGTTTCATCTTGAAGGTCTAAGTATCAGTGCAATCGCAAGGCGCCTTGGCATTGCTCCCAATACAATCAGAAAGTACTTAAAGGAGGAATGTCAAATGGAACAATCAAGTAAAGTTTCTAAACTGGACCCTTTCAAAGGTTATATAAAGTCAAGAATAGCTCAATATCCTGAACTAAAAGATACAATTCTTTTTAAAGAAATATCTGAGATGGGATACACGGGACGGATGACAATTCTAAGGATTTTCGTTCATTCTATACGACCACCGAAGACTTCAGAGATCAAAAGATTTGAGACGGAGCCTGGCCAGCAATTTCAAGTTGACTGGGGAGAAGGTAAAACGATTATAGGCGGTCAAGAAAGAAACGTAAAATACTTTGTCATGGTCTTAGGCTACTCAAGGATGTTCTACGCCGAGATAGTTCCGAATGAAAGACTTGAAACGCTTCTGTCCGCTCATAACAAAGCATTCGAGTATTTTGGAGGTTATTGCTCTGAAGGACTGTACGACAACATGAAGACGGTCGTCAAGAAGATAGAGAAAGACAAGATTTACAACGAACGGTTCATGGATTTTGCCAACTTTTACGGATTCAAAGTTCTAACTCACAGGCCATACAATCCTCGGGCAAAAGGAAAGATTGAAAGGATAGTTCCGTATGTCAGAAATAACATACTTTACGGAAAGAGTTACGGATCATTGGAAGAAGTTCAGTCGTCACTATTAGCATGGCTTGAAGAGGCAAACAGGAGATTACATTCGGAACTAAAGGAGATCCCTTTTGAAAGATTCAAAACAGAGAAGCAATTTTTAAACAAAATTGAACGATTTTATCCTTTACGCAGGACGGAGACAAGGATAGTACAAGAAGGCAATAGAGTTACCTACCAAAACAGAGCGTACGAAGTACCAAATGCGAAAGGGAAAAAGGTGAATATCTCGGCAGAGGGCGGCATGATCAAAATATATGATCAAGACGAGCTCGTCGCTGAAAGTCCTTTGAAGGTGCCGGTTGAAAT
>DYKD01000335.1 GCA_020722765.1 Brevinema andersonii
AGGAATGCTTTTGGCCTTTCTTCGCCAATAGGTACGCATTTGCCGGATGAACCACCTAAATGACAATCTTCGACGAACAATTGAAGTAAAGAGGGCGAGTCTAAAGCTAAAGCCTTGACAGGTTCCAGACACCGTGCCGTGGCATTGTAAACATGAGGAAATACCAACGCTGAACAGCCCAAAACTTCGTTTGGACCAACGCAACCCACTTTTGCCGTCCCGTTTTCCCCAATATTTAATGAGAGTTCGACCTTACCTTCTGTAATAATAAGAAAGTATTCCCCAGGCTTTCCTTCTGTAAATACAATTTCATTACGGTCGAAATTCACCCATCTACCGACCTGGGCTACTGCGTGACGCTGCAACTCACTCAGGCCATCAAATAAGGGATGGGAAGGTAAATCTTTTGGCTCAACTGACACAAATGCCTCCACATTTTTGACCTAAAGTTCATCTTTGATTATTTTGTACTACACAACTTAGTTCTGACATATCATTATTTTGGATCTACCAGTAGGCGTCGTTATCTTTTGAACTTTTCTAAAATATTTTTCCAAAGATTCTCTTTCATGTTTCAAAATGCTGATAGCATTCTTAAATCCCATGGATAGCAGACGACCGTAAAATAACAATCGAATGAACAAATTTTTGGGAATGTCATGCTCCATCAGAAGAAAAGACTTTCCCGGCTTGAGAACGCGGACCGTTTCCTTTAATGCTCGATGTTGTGATTCCCCCTTGAGCTCGTAAAATGCATGTGTGCAGGTGACGGCGTCAAAATTGTTTTCAGTGAAAGGAAGGGCGGCAACGTCTGCTTGTATGATAAAGATATTCTTTAAGGTCTTTATCTTCTCCTTGCTCATTTTTAGCATATTCAAGGAAAAATCGACTCCTACCACCTGCCCTCCCACTCCAACCCTTCTTTGAAGGTACGGTAAAAGCGAACCCGTACCGGTGCACAAGTCAAGAATCGAATCATTTGCCTTGACCGGGACGGTTTTTGAAAATAGCTCTCTTAACTTTTCCTGAGAATCCGCTGAATGCAGGGCTACGAATTTATCATAGTACTTGGAAAAGACATCATAATAAATGCGCCTGAATTTTCGCATGATTGCTTTACTCTCGATTTATAGCTTGCTCGCTAATTTATACGCACTTTCAATCGCGTCTTTTGCTTTGCCCAC
>DYKD01000336.1 GCA_020722765.1 Brevinema andersonii
AGACATTAAAAGGAATGACAAAGTATGTAACCATTGGCATGGAATCCACTGGAATATACCATCTGCCTCTGTACCAGTACCTGAGGAACAGCGGCTATCATGTCCGTATACTGAACGGCCTTGAGGTAAGAGGCATGAAGAAGGCAAGGGTCAGGAAAACATCAAATGATGCAATAGATGCACAGTCAATAGCGAGGTATCTCATGGTTTCAAAGGACAAAGACAGTTATGACTATCCGGAGGATATGAAGAATCTCAGGGAGCTTGTCACCGCACTGGACATACTGACCACAAAGATCAGAACCACAAAGAACAACATCATCAGGATAATGGACATGCTTTTCAGGGGGCTCTCCAATGTGCTTGACCTTGATCAGGACACTGTGAAGCTTCTTGAGAAATACAATACAGCTGAAGATTTCATGAAAGCTGATGATTCTGATCTTGAAAAATACATCACAAAGGCCAGGATAAGGAAAATAAGATCAGCTGCAGAAAAGTCTCCTGAACCTGGACCTGAGAGGAAAGCACTGAAGATAGAGTTACTCTCATTTATCAGGATTCTGGGCATTCTCATGGAAGAAAAGGACAGAATCACAGCAGAGATCGGGAAGGAATTTGAATCATCCAGCCGGACAATAACAAGCATTCCCGGCATTGGATCGGTAACAGGTGCAGTCATAATGGCAAAGATCGGCAACATTGACAGATTCGCTGATCCGGGAAAGCTTGTTGCCTTCGCCGGTATAGATCCTGTCATAAAGGAGAGCGGAAAGATCAGATCTGAAAGATCCATATCCAAGAGAGGTGATTCCATGCTCAGAACTGCCATATACCAGAGCACACTTGTTGCAACAAGATGCAATCCCGTCATATCTGATTACTATCATAGACTGGTTGAAAGAGGCATGCCAAAGAAGAAGGCCCTTGTGGCATCATCAAGGAAGATGTGCCATATCATATTCTCAGTAATGCACAACAATAAACCATTTGAAGTGCCTGAAAAATTCAGAACAAAAACGGATTAAAAATCACAAAGCAACTGGAAAACCACCATAATTAGCGGTAGCTATGCACTCACAGTATGATAAACTCCCCAAAGTAGACTTAATATAGCATGCTCCTGTGAAACTACCTGATCTTTTGATCCAGATTTTGCGGCTTCACTTATGGTT
>DYKD01000337.1 GCA_020722765.1 Brevinema andersonii
TCATCCAAGCGGTTTTCAACCCACACTAGTTCGGACCTCCATGAGGTTTTACCCCCACTTCATCCTGGACAAGGGTAGATCACCCGGTTTCGCGTCTAGCGCCTCTTACTAATTGCCCTATTCAGACTCGCTTTCGCTGCGGCTGCTCCCCAAAGGGGATTAACCTTGCAAGAGACGACTAACTCGTAGGCTCATTATCCAGAAGGCACGCTGTCACCCCAACAATTGCGAGCAATTGTCGGGACTCCAACTGCTTGTAAGCATACGGTTTCAGGTACTATTTCACTCTCCTGTTAGGAGTGCTTTTCACCTTTCCCTCACGGTACTATGCGCTATCGGTCACAAAGGAGTATTTAGCCTTAGCAGATGGTTCTGCCAGATTCACACAGACTTCCACTTATTCCGTGTTACTTGGGAATATTCTCCAAAAAGACATATCATTTTCATCTACAGGACTGTCACCTTCTATGGTTGAACTTTCCAGAACATTCGATTAATGATATGTTTTGTAACTCTTCGACCTATCTGCAATTCGGTCCAAGAATATCCCGCAACACCTCCAACACAACGGTTGCATCCTTTAACATGTTGGCAGGTTTAGGCTGTTTCCCTTTCGCTCGCCACTACTTAGGAAATCACTGTTGTTTTCTTTTCCACCAGGTACTGAGATGTTTCAGTTCCCTGGGTTAGCTTTATCCGTCCTATGGATTCAGACGGTAATGATCTTGCATTACCAAGACCGGGTTGCCCCATTCGGAAATCCACGGGTATTAGGTTGCTTCCACCTCACCGTGGCGTATCGCCGGTAGCCGCGTCCTTCTTCGCCTCTTTGTGCCAAGGCATCCACCGTATGCCCTTAATAACTTAGCCAAAATCTTATAAAAAGATAGACGTTCTAATTTTTGACTCAGTGAAAATTATCGCATTGATAATTTCATCACTCTTTCAATTTTTCAAAGAACATTCACTACTTTTTCGCTTTCTGTTAAAGCTCAAATGATTTGCCTAATAGGCGTAGTTTTGAGCTTTATTTTTTTGTATCGAAAAGCCCGGCTTCACTAAAGCTTCGCTGGGCATGCTTCATTTTTCGCTAAAGCTCAAAACGAAGCATAGTGGAGCTAATCGGGATCGAACCGATAACCTCCGCCTTGCAAGGGCGGCGCTC
>DYKD01000338.1 GCA_020722765.1 Brevinema andersonii
CTTTCCTGGTAGACAACCAATTCAGCAATAAGCAGCTATCTCAGCGAATTTCTGCATGCCAAACATTTGGGTCATGGTGATGAAATTCAAAAGCCCAGAGAGACTCTTCAATCCCCTCGTAGTTCTGTACCTTACTTTGGAGAGAAGGATAGCCCTTTCTGTCACATTATTAGAGGTAGGCAGATTGGGATTACTTATATAGGCAGTATAATGCTTCCATTTCCTCAACAGGGCAGCCACTATTTCCCTTAGCTTAACATTCTCTTTGAGCCAAAGCTTTTCATCCTCAGCTACCTCGTGGATGGCTCCCCAGGATAACTCAGGCGCTTCTATAAGCTCCTTCAGCTTCTGTTTAATCTCTGAAGAACCTTCCTTGATACGGGAAAGTCTCCTTTTGAAGTTCTTCTTCATATGCCCCAGGCATACTTGATGGGGGATTTTCCTCTCCTCTAAAGGTTCCTTGTAAAGCTCCCAGTCATCAGTGATAACAGCTTCAATGTTGCATAGCTTTGCCAGCTCATTGATGGTCTTCCTTATCTCTACCTTATCCCTTTCACTCCGAGTATCAAACCAGATTGTTACCCCTTCTTTGGCATCAGTAGCAAAGATGGTGGATACCTTCTTCCCTTTGACCTTAAAAAAGGTCCCATCCAGCCCTATAACCAAGCTTGTCCCTTCAGGGAAGTTCATAAGCCTACGCCTCGACTTCCTTCCCAGGGCTTGAATATCCCTCCAGATAGTGACCATATCTACAAGCTTTCTTCCTAATAACCCCTCCAGAAACCATTCGCACTTCTCGTAGGATAGCCCAGCTAGGTAAAGGATAGTTCCTAAGAAGACAAGCCGTTTACTACGGCTACTATATTCCCTTATTCCCTCTGGATAAATACGGAAGGTGTAATGACAACCATTACATTCCATCCGCTTTACGGTCACCTTTTTAATAACTGAATCCTTAACCTCTTTAACGATTGTCTGGTGAACCTTAAGATCCCTTCTCCCACAGATTGGGCATGGCTTCACCTCTGGTTGTTCCTTGACTTCGGGGCAGACAAGTTTTAGCATAGCATCAAGCTCCTTCTATTTTCTAAGCAGCTAAAATCTCATTTCAATACCTAAAAGGAGCTTATTTATCAAGTCTAGCCACCAACTTTGAAACAATTAC
>DYKD01000339.1 GCA_020722765.1 Brevinema andersonii
GCGCTTGAGCAGGGGAAGAATTTAATTTCAGAACCGGTCCAGAAAACCTCATTGTCGTCGATCAAAAGACCATGATCCCATTGGTAAAATCCACAGACATCGTTTTTAATAGAAAAGGATATCTCTTTTGTTTCTCCCGGAGCTAGAGTAATTGTTTCTTGACTGGTAAAATATGGAGGATTGTTTCCATAAGAGATCAGGGTTTGGGAGTCGGTGCAACTGTCGATGTTATTTTGATTGTAGTATTCACAAGTCAAACTTCCAGCTCCACCTGATGTGTTTAGTCTAACCTGACCTCCCGATGGGTCATGAGGAGGAACGGCGGGATTATCATAACAGTGGTTAGCATTCCAACGGATGGCGCCTTCGACGATAGGGGAATCCTTTTTATATTCTTGATTGTTCCGCCAAAAGCTGGAATGAAACTTGTTGTCGGTAATGTAACCATCTACTTGAGCTTGCATGTCTCCTTCACCGGGGAGAGAGGATAATTCTATAGGTCCTTTCCATGAGGCATCACTATCCCATTTTGGAGTACCATTTTCTATTGGTATCTGCCTCCAATAACCTTTGTTGCCGCGCCAGAATCCTTGAGTTAATTGGTCGCCAACCACATACTGGGCTAGGGATTGAAAGTCCCCACTGCCCGGGTATTTACTTATGTCTACTTCATTCCATACAAAGTCTGTTGCCTCCCATGGCACATATGCCGGATTTGATGGAGGTGTTTCTATTAGTCTTCTATAAGCTTTATTCCCTCTCCAAATTTCCTCATAAATCGTTTGGTTGTCAGCGGTAAATAACGATTCGGCCTGAATATCTCCGCTTCCGGGGTATTCGGATACTTTTTTTATTTCTACCCAATTGCCTGCAGGTGAGATCATTCTTTTGTAGTTCTTGTTATCTATCCAAATTGATTGCCAAACGGCAGATTGGATTTTGAAGGTGGAACCTGCTTGAATAGGTTTTGTCTTATCTACATCGGGGGGGAGGGAAAGGCTGTCAATTGTTTTAGGCCCGGACCATGCGGGAATTGAATTGTAGAAAATTTCGGCAAATTTTTTGTAAGCCAGTTCCAAGTCATTACCCGTGCTTTGGACAAAATTATTGATTTCTTCCGGTGAATATAGATTGACACAGGTACTGCTTTGGGTACTGCCTATG
>DYKD01000340.1 GCA_020722765.1 Brevinema andersonii
TAGTCGTTCCTGAAAAATGGTTATACGGTTAAAAGGACAAGATTTTCTCTTAGTTTGAACTCAATTGATACCTTCCCAACAAGAATAGCCTCAATTTTCTGCCATAAAAAATCAGGCCAAAAGAAAGCTTTTAACAGCTTTCTCATATTATACCCGCAGGCAGATAATATCGCATTGACCAGATCGCCTTCGGTTCCCTTCAGATAATTTCTATCTAACCGATTATCCATCTTCATATGTCCAAAAATCGGTTCGATGGCCGATCGCCGTTTAAACCATTTCTGCACCGCTCGTGTCTCGCTCTTCATTTTCCGATAATTCACAATATTGATCTGAGCTGGCCCCTCATAATCATGCCCACGATAACCCAGGTCAACATAAACATCCTTCAAGCCTATTCCCAAACGATGTTCCACGTTATGAAGGGTACCCTGAAGAGTATGACCGTCATATGGATTACCCGGAAAAGTACGCACACCAACGATCCAGCCATCTCCCGAGGTGCTCGCCAGACCAGTTTTAACTCCAAATTCATAACGCTTATGAGCCTTCCCCTTGGAAATACATTCCACTTCAGGAGCATGCAGACTGTACAATTTGTTATTATCATTGCGCTTCTGATCCAATAATCGCTTAGCCATTGCCAACAATTCATTCCAGGACACATCCCGAGTATCACATTTACGCCCTATATCCCGGTAAACCCTTCCCAAATAGATCTTCAGTTTCTTTATCTCCCGACGCGAACGCCGCATCTGTTTGGCATGAGCATAATGCCCCTGTTTGATCAACGCCTTCCGCGCTAAACGAACATAACTCTGGCGCAATTCAAGATTGCGTTCCTTAGCCATCTTAACCAATTTAAGCAACATACGGTAGTACAACTTGGCATCTGTAGGATAGGTTATGGCTTTCTCCTGAACGGTAGTATCAACGTTTATGCGATTCATTGATTTTGTTCCCATCTTGCCGCTCGTTAGGGCCACCTGCAATAGGATCGTCAACATCTGATCGATTCCCTCCGATCCAATCCGCTGACGCCAACGAGTCATACTACTCGGATTGATCGGCAAATGATGCCTAAAATAGGTCATACCTCCAAAATATTGCCAATAGGGATTCTCCAGAAAACGTGCTACCACGCTCTCATCGCTCTC
>DYKD01000341.1 GCA_020722765.1 Brevinema andersonii
CTGATTCTGGCGGAATTTGTGGTTTTCAAAATACACTCCCACTTTACCCAAGAAAGGGAGCGTTTTGAGCAGGATTTGCCCGCAAAAAGCGCCATTTGTGGGAATGTTCTCCCACCCAACAAGCCAAACCACAAAAAACGTCAGAATCAGGAAATTTCGTTCTCGCGAAGTAATATATCTAATCTCGCAAAATCCGTTTCCCACCTACGAAAAGTTGGATTTCGTAAAATTTCCCTCAAATACCAATAACGATGCCACCACCAATTCCAAGGAAGGGCATGCTCGCTTTCGAGGAAGGCTTCGATGGCAAGCATAACAACTAAGCCGATTCCTGTCTAAAGCAATCGACTCGGGGTTATCCAATTTGACCAAGCATTCTCATCAACCCATCCAGCAAGGAGGTTACCAACCACGCCAGCAATGGTAATGAGCATAAGCAGTGTAAACCGCTTTAGCATAAACTAACTCCCTATTTTGTCACTATGTTCTGTTTATTATAGCGGACAGTTGTTCAGTATTACATAGCAAAATCCAAACAGGCGTTTGGGAGTTCATTAAAAAGATAAGACATATTTCCCCGTTGTAGGTCTACGATAAGTGAATAACCGCTCTCTTGAATGATTTATTCTCTTGCAAATGCTCGATCAACGTGTGGCGATGGCAAAGATTGTGGTCGGCGGACCTATCCCCCCGCCCTTCCCAAATGGGAAGGGGGCTGGTCGGTTGATGGCTGTGGCGATTTTCCAAGACAAGTTTTTGTTTCATGTTGGTTTTGGCTTCTCCCCATTTGGGGAGATGGGAGAGGGGTTTTACAGGTAAACGACGGCTCGCTTGAATGATTTATTCTTTTGCAAATGCTTGGTCAATGTGTGGCGATGACAAAAGTTGTGGTCAGCTTCAAAACAAACTAACGCAATCCGCTCGTTTTGGTTGGTCAGGTCAATCAATTGCTTGATTTCAGTTTCCTGCTTTGGCAGGAGTTTGTTTTCGTATGCCTTGAACAAGGTCTTGTGGGAAACGCTTTCGCCAAGTCCCTTGCGCATTGCGGATGGAATTCCGAGTTCGGGGATGTGAATGTATTTCATCCCTGCGCTTTCGATATATGACTCTACTGCAAAAACCTTGAATTCTCACCACTGAGACACAGAGTCACGGA
>DYKD01000342.1 GCA_020722765.1 Brevinema andersonii
CTCCTTATTTAGTGAAGCGAGGGTCGGTAATCCGCTGGACTTTGACAATCTTCTTCTCTTTCGAACTTTTCTTTAAACTTTCCAGCAGTTCTTCATACTCCTCCCGATCTACGGGAATATCAACCGGCTTATTCTTTTTTCCGGAAAGAATGAGGGCGTTGATAAACTCTACACTTTTAATTCCATCCTCTCCCGGAGAAAGAAGTTTTTCTCCATAAAGGATACAGCGCGCAAAATTTCTCGTAATCGCCTTATGGCCGGTCTCACATTCAGGGAGTTCTAATTTTTCTTCAATAACCTCAGGCGCTCCCCACATCGCGGTATTCTTAACCGTAAATTCCGGGATCGAGGTTTTTAGAGAATAAAATTTAAGCGTTTCATTCTCTAAAATAAGTTTTCCCTTATCCCCGGCAATCTCAATCCGCCTTCCGGAAGGAGCCTCATCGGTAGATGTAAAATAATAGCCCCAGGCTCCATTGGGATATTCTAAGAGTCCATCGGCTTCATCCTCCACTTCAATATCATGAAGCCTTGTTCTCACTCTGGCAGTTACCCGGGATGGCATTCCGCCGAGAAGCATAAAAAGGTCAATTCCATGAGGTGCTTGATTTATCAGGACTCCTCCACCTTCTCCAATCCAGGTGGCACGCCAGGTGCCGCTATCATAGTAGGCCTGGGATCGATAGTCGGGATTAATCATACAGGTTCGCCTGATCTCCCCAAGGCGCCCGCTCTCAATAATCTTTCTCGCTACCCTGATTGTTGGAAGAGTGCGACTCTGGTACATTACCCCAAAGACCTTTCCCGTTCGCTTTGCCGCTTTTAGGAGAGTATCGGCTCCTTTTACACTCACCGCGATCGGCTTTTCAACAAGAACATGGATGCCAGCCTCCATCGCCGCCACCCCAATTGAAGGATGAAAGTAATGGGGAGTGGCAACGATAACTGCATCAACCAGACCACTTTCTATAAGTTTCTTATAGTCAGTGAAGCTGGCAACAGCATATTCTTTAGAAACCTTATCTGCGGTTTCTTTATCCATATCAGAAACAGCGGTTAGTTCAGTCTCCTCAAGCTCCTTGATAATTTTGGCATGGGCAGATCCCATACCACCGACTCCAATAACGCCAAATCTTACCTTTTCCATTTAAATTT
>DYKD01000343.1 GCA_020722765.1 Brevinema andersonii
TAATCTTGCAGTGTTTTTCGATTTCATCCCATGTCATATATATACGAACAATGTCCTCTTCAATCAATTCACTACCTTGTTGAACTTCAATAAATTCTAAATCAGTAATCGCTTTTATAGCATGTATTGTCCCTGATGAGATCTGTAAAACATCGCCGGGTCTAACTTTTCTGATTTCATCATTTAAGGCCAAAAGCCCTTTTCCTTTAATGATCGTCCAAACTTCACTTCGTTTGTAATGCAATTGATAACTTAAATTTTTTCCAGCCTTAACCCCTATGCGCTTGGTTAAGACCTCATTCCCATCTTCCATCTTTCCGTAATCTAAGACGCGATACCATCCCCACCTTCGCTCTTCATACATGGGGCGTTGTTCAAATCCTTTCATCAAATCCTTAATTCGGGGACTTGCCTCCTTACTAGTTACGAGAATTCCATCCGAACTTACCGCCACTACCGCATCTTTAACACCTAAGACTGCAACTGGCAGATCTAATTCATTGATCAGATGTGTATTGGTTGCGTCATGGCTTATGATTCCTTTGCCTATCTGATACGTTCCCATTTCTTCCGTTAAGGTGTTCCATGTTCCTAAATCCTTCCACTCTCCATCATATGGTAGTACAACAATGTTTTTTGTTTTCTCTACCACTTCATAATCAAAACTGATCTTAGGTAACTGAGCATATTGTTTAACCATCGTTTCATAATGAATTGGAAGCGAACGTTCTGTGAGCCACTCAATCATCTTCCCTAGTTTAAAGGCAAAGCTACCTCCATTCCAAAGAGCTTTATTCTCTATTAAATGTATCGCTTCAGCCTCAGTTGGTTTTTCTTTAAAATAGTTTACATATAGATATTCATTGTTTCCTTCTGTAGATCTTTCCATCTCCGGTACGATATATCCATATTTCTCAGATGGATAAGATGGTTTGATTCCAATTAGAGCTAGATCGGCCTTTGTCTTCGAAACCAAATTTTCTAATTCTTTAACTTGTTCAAAAAATCGATCCTCTACATAGGGATCGACTGGAAGTACGGCAATCACCTCTTCCAGACTTACCCCTGCGATGGAATATAGATAGGTAGTTGCTAAGGCAATCGCTGGAAACGTATCTCGACGTTCAGGTTCAATGACTAATGGAATCTCT
>DYKD01000344.1 GCA_020722765.1 Brevinema andersonii
GCGATCTTTTGCTTAACAGGTACAAGGCGGGCATAGCCCATCACGTGCAAATTGTAACTTCTCTACAGGATGGAGTAATTCACATAAGTCAGGGGAATTACCCTTGGTGGGGCTTTGCCAGCATTCTTGGAAGCAGTGACCCTTACAATCCCAATTACTTAGGGGTGGAGGTTCAAGAAGGCAGTTACTACATGGCTGCAGGACATTTCTATTTGGGCGAGTCACAACAACCAAGATATAACGCACTAGAGGAATTGAATCTTGAAGCTAGGGAGTGGAAATTCATGGAGTGGAACAGATGAAATGGTTGGGATGCGTTATCAACACTCTGGCGATTCTGCATGTTGTGTTCCTGAGAATTGAGGTAAGGTCGGCGCATAACGTTGTCGAGTGGATCGTATATGCCCGTAACGCTTGTGGCCCGGTGATGCTTGTTTTTCTGGCAACAGGAATTGGTGGCTTGTTTATCTTCAAAAAACATCGAAAAGCCGCTCTGTTGACTATTGGTACATCGATGCTTGGTGTTCTCTTGTTGTTCTTATGGGCGGATTATTTCCGTTTTTAGGTAAGGTGGCAAGTGGAACAAATGAAATGGCTAAAGTGGTTACCAACTTTTGTTAATGGTCTGTTGTCATTAAGCATAATCATGCTAAGATTTATACTTTTTGTTTTTGAAGGCAAACTGTCAGTGAAATGGCATTATTCAGCTTCCCATTTCATGGGTTTTTCTGTTGTGGTCATGGCTATTAGCGGGATTTCAAGCTTGCTACTTATAAGAAAACATAAAATAGCTGCAATATCAGCAATTCTAATAGCTGCTGTCGGAATTCTCCTAATTTTTCTTTGGGCTGACTCTTTTTCGCCATACTAAGAAAAGGTAGTGCAGTGATGGCTAAAACACTTGAAGAATTTCGAACCTTTATGGAAAAAAAATGGGTAAGCTTAGAGAAAGATGCACTGTACTGTAATCATGGGGTCGTGTCTTGAATCTTGAATTTGACCAACCGTTGCAGGAGTGCAGGCCGGTGGAGGGGGAGGTCGAAATGAACCTCCCCCACCGCCAGCCTGTTTGGAAAGACGTTGCCGTGAGGATGTGGGCAGATGGTTCAGGCAACATCATCTCAAGAAGCGCTCCAGGGCCTTACGGAGA
>DYKD01000345.1 GCA_020722765.1 Brevinema andersonii
TCTTGCCTGTTTTTGAAAATAACGTTGTTATGTCCCTGCTCATGGTTGAAGGATTGACCCAGCAAACTTTTGTTCCTGGTTCCGAATCCATCAGTTCGGGCTCGAATCCGATGGATTGGATGTTTATCGTCAATGACGGCTTTCCGGTCCCTATCGTCCAATTGACTGTCCTACCGTCATTAGAAATTGCCTGATATTTTCCAGCTAAAACTCCCTGTATACAGCAGTAAGCGGGCTGGATTGGCAAAGGCTCATTCGCGTATATAGTCACCCATTCATTGCCAGAATCAGAGTAGGACATCCTGGAAATATTCAACGACACCCCACCGGATTCTGAAGTGAAACAGATTGTGTCGCCCAGCGGCCTGTAAATTGTATAATTCGGGAGGACAGAACCATCGGACTTGAATACAAACTTGTTTGTTATGGATTGGACAAAGAGATATCCGGTTTGTCCGGTCGAATTGTCCTTGATTCCATATTCTCCTGAAGGGGGAGACGGCATCGTGCTGAATTTATTCGTCAGATTTAGCGTAATGTTCGTTTCGAAATTGTTAGTCAGACGATCGAGCGAATTCATAGTAAGATTGTGCGGGATCCTCTCTAAAAGCGAAAAGTTCACGGAACCTCCGTCATTGACCAGCGTATAGTTCGGAACTATCCTTGAACCGACATAAATCTGCGAAGTTTCTGTAGAAGCGAGTATAGACAGGGAAGCGTAATCCTTGTTTGAGTCCCTTAAATGATAATATCCTTCATTTGGCTTGAAACAAGCGGACTGGCCTTGGGCCAATGAAAACTGCCTTACAACCTGCTGATTCTGCAGATTGACAAGCTCGACATAATGCTCCGTTTCGTCACCATTGTAAAGGCAAATCTCCATCTTTGGAACAATTAATATGGGCGGATCGAAAGTCGTATTTCCGAGAGAAATGTTGATAATCTGCTCTTTATAAGGAGTGCAGAGCTTCTTTGCCTCTTCGTAGTCAGTAAACGTCGGACCCTGACCAAGCATGAAAAATGGAACCTGGATTGTGCCTGAAGGCTCGGTTTCGCCAGTCAAAGAATTGTATGAATACGATCCGTAATAGGATTGGAGATAGCTGGACAATTCACTGTAAGGAGTATCTGAATCAAGATA
>DYKD01000027.1 GCA_020722765.1 Brevinema andersonii
AGTTCGTGGAGAATGACAACCCGGAGCAGACAGTCCAGGACTGTGAATTGAAGGCATGCTATCCATCATATCCTTTGCGAGAAAACTGACAATGAAAAAAGAGACAGTCTTTGAGTGAATTACTAACATTATTCCTGAAAAAAACAATATTGCTGACCTTTGCAACACCGGAGGGCGTTATTGCTGAAAAATAGAAAATGAAGGTTTCAACATTCAAAAACGGCTTGTTGAAGAGCTGAAGTACATCGCTTACAAGGCATTGGAGCCGGAAGAAATGAGAGGATTCTATATCAAGCTGAATACATTTCACTTGACTTTTGATAGCCATTTTCATATACTATAAACACTTTAACATGTCATCTATAATGAATAGCATTGCCTACGGCAGTTATGTTATAACATAACATAACCATCCTATAGAAAGCACGAGATAAGGATGTCGGATGAAACAAGATTATGGCTTTTCTATCTATTGAATAAGGCGAAGAAAGAGGTTGCAATATGCGAGCTGATGGACGCCGTGGAGGAGAACTAGTATACGGAAGATCTGGGCTGTATTCGATAAAAGACAAACTGTCAGAAGACATAAGTGGCTTGATAAGCTCACTTAAAAAAGATTGCTTTGAGTATGATCTCATTTGTTTCAATAAAAGATTGACCCTGCTAAAGACGGAGCAACAGTTTTCTGCTCTCTTGCGTGGGAACTTATGAAAAAAACACTGGAGGTAAAAGATGGAAAATGCAATTGAAAAAATGGATTTTAAGTTTTTTGGCACAGGACAGCATAAGATTGACGCCGAAAGCTTTTTAAAAAAAGAGAACGCGGTGATGCTGGATGTCAGGTCCAAAGAAGAGGTTGAAACGATAAAAATTTCAATGACGCATCATTTTTCAGTGCTGGAAATACCTTTTAATCAATTGCCCGCAAGGATAAAAGAACTGCCCACGGACAAATTTATCGGCATTTTCTGTTCGAGCGGTGTAAGGAGTGCGATTGCCTTTGGGTATTTGCGCGGCAAAGGTTTTGAAAATGTTAAAATGATTGAGGGTGGATATATGGACCTGACCCAGGCCATGCTGCCGGGTAAAATATACAAGCATTTAAATAAGGGTCTGTAAAAATGAATATATGGTTGCTTGCGGTTGTTATTTTTGTACTGGCTGTTTTTATGGTCATGACTGGTCATGGTGGAGGAAATTTTTTCATTCTTGCGCTGATACTGGCCGGCATAGAAATGCACGTGGCCGCGGCATCTGTACAGTTCATACTTTTTACCGCAGCACTTGCAGCCATGCTTGTTTTTAGGGAGAAAAAACTTGTTGAGTGGCGGCTGGCTATTTTAATAGGAATATTCATAGCCCTGTCTGCTTTCGTCGGCGGATATTTTTCCGGAGTTTTTGAGGGAAAAGTGCTTCAGATAATTCTCGCCTCCATGCTGTTTATCCTTGCTTTTCTGATGCTCAAGCCGGTTAAAAGCAAAGAATCCGGCATTGTGAAAAAACTGGGCTTCTGGACAGTTAAATCACAGGACGGGACAGCAGAGTATATTGTTAATCTCTGGGTCGTTGTGCCTGTTACAATTGTTTTTGGATTTGTGGCAGGCATGGTCGGTGTTTCAGGAGGCTCTTTCATAGTACCCTTACTTGTTCTTGCGTGTGGCGTCCCTATGAAGAACGCGGTCGGTACAGCAAGCGTTCTGATCGCTATTTCGGCATTGACGGGTTTTTTCGGGCATGCTATTGCCGGGCATTTTGATTATCATATCGCGGTTCCGCTTGCCATTGGCGGCGTTGCGGGAGGCCTGATCGGCGGTAAAATAGCCGTAAAATCAAAGCCAAAATTGTTAAAGATTCTTTTTGCAGCCACCACTTTTATTGCTGCTGTTATAATTATTTATAAGGCTTTTACTTAGTTCTCACTGAATAATGTGATTTTTGGGGTCGCTTTTTTAATAGATTGTCCCGACATCAAGGGGTACTGGATTGTTCTTAGTTTTCCAACTCTCATTTTCTCCATCTTCCTCCTTTTGATTCTCAATTTTCGAATCTTAGAATTAATTCGGGATGATATCGCCCCATGTTCAATGAGATTTCCCAGTAAGTTGATCTCAGTCGGATATGCAATGTTTTTTTCTGAGAGAAGTCATATCGGTTATAAGAAGATTCCCTTCAAATAATCTGACTTCCTTGATTTGGGTGAAAACCTTGAAATTTGCCGGATTTATGGAAACAGGTTCAGGGACGAGTCTGGGTACTTGTTTGAGAATCTTGTTGTTTCAAAAGTGATCAAACACATCCGTATGATTCAGCTTGATATGAAACCGTACTTTTACCGAACAAGGTCTGGTCTTGAGTTTGATCTTCTTTTTAAAACTTCTATGGAATTCTATGTATTTACTGACCTCTGCAAAACTTAATTGACAACATATCCTTGAAATGTGTCTTATTATGTGGTTATTCAATGGTTTAGAATAATATTTGTCAACTTATTTATGCAAAGGTCATTAAGATAAAATATAGGGAAAGAACTGTTAAAAAGGATTTACTCCGATACTTGAACTGAAAGCCTCCCTGAGGGAGAGATGCCTAGGTGGTTTTGTGGTCTATCAAGGGGATGTCATAAAAAAACGCAAATAATTTGTGGTCAATACCAGCTACACGTTTATTATCAGCGAATTAAATTTATAATGTGTATGCATTGTCCTTTAAAATAGTTCTTAATCTGAAAAGTCACTTTTTGTTTAAAACTTGACTAAATGACAGGTTAGATTATATTCAATAGGAATAAACATTTTGGGGAGGAGTCATGGACTTAAATCATATTCTGCTTATAGTCGCTTTGATTTTAATTGTTGTTGATATTTTTTTTGCCAGTGATATTCCTACCATTATTGCTACTATCATTGTAGCTTTTGTTATTGCAAAAGAGCTGCCTGTTCCTTTTCTTTATAAGATCCTGTTAGGCTTGATTATTTGGTTCATTCTTGTAGCTATTTATTATTGGTTCTGGAAAAAAATTGTAGCCAAAGTCCTGAATCATTATATTGCGCCCGAAAAACTTAAGTCCGGTCAAGAGGCCTTGGTTGGCCGTACTGGAACTATAAAGGCTATCGAAGGCAGAATCCTACTCCAGATTGACGATGAACTTCATCCGTTTAAGTCTGAGAAGGAATGGAAAGACGGGGAAAAGGCAGTTATTTCCGGGTTCAAAGACGGGGTTCTCATCATATAAAAATATTTTAAAAGGAGCGTTTTTATGAATTTAATTTACACGGTTCCACAGAACCATTGTGTTATACTTGAAAGGTTTGGAAAATTCCTGAAAGTTCAAAACCATGGGCTGAATATCCGTTTTCCTATTCTTGATAAGGTCAAGGAGATACCAGAATGGGAAGGCGAAACGATAAAGGACAACCACTTTATTGAACTTTCCGAGCAACAGTCAGATACACAGAAAAGACAGTGCCAGACAAAGGATAATGTCACTGTCAGTGCAGATGCTGTTGTTTATTGGAAGATAACTGATCCTGTGAAAGCGGTTTATCAGATAGACATCCTACCACGATCAGTCCGTGATACTGCTCTCAACGTGCTTAGGTCCAATATAGGGACTCTTCAGCTTGATGAAGTCCTTTCAGAAAGACAGTCGCTCAACGAGAAAATTGCCGCTCAGTTGACAGAGGTATCCCAAAAGTGGGGTATTATCATCAGTCGTGTTGAGGTTCAGGAGATTGAATACGACAAGGGAACGCAGGAAGCAATGCTTCAGGAGATGACAGCAGAGCGTAGGAAACGAGCGCTTATTGCTGAAGCTGAAGGAGAATCGCAGGCAATTTTAAAAAAGGCAAAGGCTAATGCGGATGCTGCAATTCTGGAAGCAGAAGGAAAAGCCAAAGCTTTGGAAATTACAGCTAAAGCAGAATCGGTATATCTTGCTCACTTGATTCAGAGGGTTGGACAGCAACAAGCAGGGCAGATTCTCATCACGCAGAAAACACTTGCAGGATACGAGAGCATAACCAGTAAACCAGGGAATCAGGTATACATGCCAAGTAATGTCACTGCTATGATTAATACTCCAAACGGTTAATTGATTATTTACAATTTTCAAAAGTTGGGGTGAATGATTATTCGCCCCGACTCCGGAATAAATCCAAAATATAGTGAAAATAATTGATATGCGATGTTTTTTGAATCAGCAAGAATTTTTTGGGGGGAAGATAGAACCATGGCGATCACCCATACAGCCTCGCCAAACGATACATCAAGAATTTGATGTCATCGATTCCATATTTTAGAACACGACTGTTTTTTTATCTTCGCATTGAAGGATTCTGCTGAGGCGTTTGTCTCTCTCTGCTTGAAGTAATTCACAATCGTCTGTTCATTCAACCGGATTGTCTGCTTCGGAGCTTCAAAGACTGGAAAATCATCCAGACGTTTTTTTACTGATGCATACAGGAATTTCAATTCAATTTCGAACAAACTCAATAAAACACCTGGAATAAAACCGTATTTTTGCGAACCCTATCACGGTTGAAAAAAGGTCTGATAGAAGAGATGAACGGATTGGTTCGAAGATATTTGCTAAAAGGAACAGATTTTAGTAATATTAAACCAAGAAAATGTATAGGGTTTAAGACCCAGATGGAGGTTCTGAAAAAGCGTGTTGCACTTGCTTCTTGAAACCCACATATTAAAAAGGGTAAAAAATAATAGGAAGGCAATATGAAAATTTTATTTTTTTTAATTCCATCATTTTTTTTATTTATCCTTATAGGATGTGCTACTTTTATAAAAAAAGACACGCCTCCAGGTGGGAAATATGATGAAAATACAATGGAAAGCCTGGTGAAACCTCCCAAAAAGATATCTTTATTTATGAAAATAATGATAAAAATAGCAGATAAAAAAGCTAAAAAAAAAATGATGACAGGAAGAGTGATTTCATGGTTGCCCAAAATGGCTTTTAGTTCAGGCTTATTGGAACTCTATGTAGAAGATAGCGCAGCCTCCTGCCTTGATAGCCGTTTGATCAAACTCCTTAGAATGGAAGTCTCTTATACAGTGCCAAGCCCATTTGCTATCGATATTAATTCCCAAGATTATCAAAATTTCCAAATTACCCAGGAAGAATTAGAAGGTCTTCAAAGCAAAAAAATCATAGAAAGTATATCCACTTTTTCAGAACAGGAAAAAGCGGCACTTCGCTATGCTCATCAACTTTCCATAGATCCCATACAACTCGAGCAAAAAAACCTGGATGATTTACGAACCCTTTTTACTGAAAAACAAATTATTGCCATTGTGTCTCTCACTGCTAAAGTCAATTATTGGACAAGATTAATAGAAGGGTTAAGAATAAAACCAGCCAAATTTACTGATGATTCTAATTTGCGAATAGAAGAATATAATACTTTGATAAAATGAATGGTTGGAATATCAATAGGGATTTTATTATAATGGATTTTCCAATATAAAAAACACGGTCAAAGCAAACAACCTGAATTTCATTGATCATAAAAGCTGTACTGCCCAAAAGATGTTCATGCCCCATTTAGTCGTATAGTACCCACTGGACTAGACACCTGAATTCTTACTGATCCCCTTTTTAAACTTTACGATTTAGGATAATTTTGCCCTGTACATTTTTTTTTCATTAACCATGACAATTTCGATCAGTCCTTTTCCGACGAGATGCTCAACATGCTTCACGGCTTCATTCCGATGTATGGCAAGTCCGTTTATCATATCTTCGATAGTACAAGGACGTCTAGAAAGCAATTCTAACACATTGGTTTCTGACATCTTAAAGGTAAGATCCGTGTCCTGTATTCCATGAAATTCTGTGATAACTTCAGCAACAGGATGAAACATCTGAGCAAGTGATGCCATCTTTTTCTTGCTCACTCCCAGTGCAAAAGGCTCTGTAGGAGGACGAGAGACTGTATTTAACTGGACCTTGTCAGGTCTTATCTTTTCAACCAAAGAAACAATCTTTTTGACTTCAGAAGGGACAGATGTATAACCGGAAAGAATAAATATCTCAAGCCAGTATTTTTTGGTAAAAACCTTCCTGAAATCGATGAGCCCTTGAACCATCTTTTCAAAATCAATCTCAGGAGCCGGCCTATTGACAACCTCAAACACCTTGGAACATCCTGCATCCAATGAAGGGATAACAAGATCCGCTCCCATCAATTCATCCTGCAAACCTTTTTGCCATAACAAGGATCCATTGGTAAGCACTGCGACAGGTATATCAGTCAATTTTTTAATCTTTCTTATCAGCTCTCCCAATCCAGAGTGAAGCGTTGGTTCCCCAGAACCACTAAGTGTGATGTAGTCCGGCTTTGTTGAGAGGGCTTCTTTCACATCTGCAAGAATTTCATTAACCGGTATCCACTCCCGTCTTTCAAATGTTTTATTAGTTGTTTTTCCCAGCTGACAATAAATGCAGTCATAACTGCAGATCTTAAAAGGAACAAGATCAACACCTAAGGATCGACCCAATCTTCTGGACGGTACTGGTCCAAAGACATGTTTCGTAATAGCTAAATGAGTCATTTGGAAGACCTCTCATACAGAAGGTCTGCCCCACTATAGACTTTTTCAGGTACCAGAACTGCTGCAGCATGTCCTGGATGTTTTGTAGGATTCCAACTTTTCATAAAGTCATACATTTTTCCAGAAGTTTCATACCGCAAAGAACCAACAACCTGATACGGAGTTTTGTCTTTGGACATAAACAGGAAAGATCCACTTCCTTTTAGAAGGAGATTGGCTCTCGTTTTTTTAAAATAATTATCAGCGATGACAACCTCACCTTCTGGCGTCATGCCTGTACAGGTAACATAAATGGAATTAGGGACATTCTTATCATTCGTCGTGGTAAAAACAGAAACATCTTCCTTATTTTTTCATGCATCTAAAACCAACTGCGGAAATGTATTCATGCTGACTCCTTTTTATTCAGGTAAATGACACACTGCGCTTTTTCAATTTTCAAAAATCAAGCGCTTTTGCCGGACAGACGCGTATGCAGATTCCGCACATCCTGCATCCTTTCTCATTTATCTTTGCCTTGCCATCTTTGATGGCAATCGCGCCGAACCGACAGACATCCACACATTTTCCGCATCCTGTACATTTCGTATTATCAACTTTGATTTTCATAAAGATCTCCTTGTTATCTAATCGTTTTTTTCAATTTTAGAAAGCGCGTCTTCCGCAGCCCAGACAATTTAGTCCAGATTTTCTTTGAGTTTGGCATGATAGGAAACGCCGTAGTCATTTCTGAAAAACCTGTCACAGTCTCTATCTTCAAAGATTTTGCTTTTTGTCCTGTGATTCCCGTTGAACCCAAATAAAATTTTCCAAGCTTTGTTGCAACACCGTTAAAAAAACCGGCATAAGGATGTTTTTTGCCTAAGAGGGTATCTGCAACAGCTTTGGCCATGGGAATAGAATTGGTAGCTAGCCTTCCATGATCCTGTTTCCCAGTAATCCCAGAGTGATAACTGACACAGTCCTATAATCTTCAGGTCTGATGACTGCCGTTTTCATTTTTTTACCCGTTTTTTTTGCTATGGATATCCCTGCAGGACCCCCACCAACCACTATCAGATCGTATGATTTAGACAATTCAAGCCTCCTAGTATGTTAAATATATGAGGGAATCCCATAAAAACAAGGAATCTCTGTTTACCTAAATTATATGCAGAATTCATGCCAAAAAATTCACCTTTATTCTTATGGGAAAAATGATTATAGAAGAAATTAAAAACCTAAGCAAAATCCTAATCAGCCCCTATGTTGCAAAAATAAACATTTATTACCAAGATGTTGCATTTATGCAATATTTAAAAGGGATCCTTTAGACCGACCATTCCTTCATTTTCCTGTACAAGGTCACCCTGTCAATCTTAAGTTCCTTTGCTGTCTTGCCCTTGTCATTCCCGTTGCGTTCCAATGCCTTGAGGATGGCTTGCCGTTCCATCTCCTTCCGTGTATTACGCAAGTCTGTCCCTCTTGTTACAGTTGCCAGATGCTGTGATTCCGTCATTTCCTGCGGAAGACATTCCAAACCAATCTGTTTCCTGTTGCAAAGAACAACAGCACGTTCAATGACATTTTCGAGTTCCCGGATATTTCCTGGCCAGTTATACATATAAAAAAGGGAAAGCACATCAGGTGAAAAATTATTAATCTCTTTGCCTTGCACACCTTTGAATTTTTCCAGGAATTTTTCCGCAAGTACAGGAATATCTTCTTTCCTCTCCCGCAGTGGTGGCAGTTCCATTTTGATGATATTGATCCTGTAAAAAAGATCTTGCCTGAATATCCCTTCCTTCACCATCTTTTCAAGATTCCTATTTGTAGCTGTTATGACGCGGGCATTTGTCTTTTCTGTTTTTGTTGAACCAAGAGCCTGATACTCTTTCTCCTGCAACACTCGAAGAAGTTTCACTTGCAAAGCGGGAGAGATATCACCAATCTCATCAAGGAAGATAGTTCCGTTCTGTGCCAAGGAAAACCGTCCGGGCTTCTCTTTGTCAGCTCCAGTAAAAGCGCCACGCTTGTATCCGAAAAGCTCGGATTCCAGAAGATTATCTGGCAAAGCACTGCAATTTAAAGCAATAAAAGGACCATCTGCTACAGGGCTCTTCTTATGAATTGTGCGAGCTAGAACCTCTTTTCCTGTGCCCGTTTCGCCTTGTATCAGAATTGTTGTTGTACTATCCGATATGGCATTGAGAGTTTCAAAAATCCTTCGCATGGAGAGACTTCCGCTGGACATCTCTCCGTATGTCACATGTTCCTTGAGTTCACGTTTGAGGGATTCGATCTCACTCAAATCGCGAAAGGTCTCAGCACCTCCAATCACTTTTCCCTTATTGTCCTTTAGCAATGCTGTTGAAATACTGATAGGAATCCGCTTTCCTTCCAAAGTGATAATATACCCTGTCTTGTTGATCTGTGGTTTGCCTGTCTGCATTGTCTTTCTGAGCGGACATTCATTTTCGCACATATTGGATTTGAACACTTCACAACAGGCCCGACCCATAGCTTCTTTACGTCCAATCCCTGTAATACGTTCTGCTGAAGTATTGAAGGAAGTGATCTTCCAATCCTTGTCAACCGTGAAAACGCCATCAGATATGCTTTCCAGGATGATTGATGTTATGTCAGTCTTCATTTGTTTTCCTTAATATCCAAACCCTATCAATATAAATCTTATAATCTTTGAAGTCAATTTAGTTGAAGGTTATAGCATGAAACTAAAAACCTGATTATTTTTGGAAAACCCTATTTTTTAAGGACATCTCATGTTAATATAAATATTGTTAACGTTAAATTAACAGACTGCTTGAATCTTGGTGATACATACTGTCTTACTAATGTTAAAAAGAAAATCATATCAGCTGATTCTGGCTTTCTTGATATGGCACAATTTTTGCAGTATGATTACCATGCTAGTTATGGAGGCAAACATGAAAAAATTATTGAATTCTATTCGGGTAGTAAGTTTCATTCTCACACTCTTGTCAAGCATACCGCTTTTTATCAACTATCTCTCAAAAAGTGTTCCACAGAACAGGATAATCGTTGATATCCATGTCTGGGCAGGACTTTTTTTCATCATATTTGCGGCAACAAGCATGATAAATAAAAAAAAGAATTAACAAACTTATAAGAAGTAGAGTCTAATAAATGTTATGGTAATCCCTTTTATGGAGGAACATAAATGAATCTTATCACTCTTGAAAAAGTGACCAAACGTTATCTCACAGGCGAAGTAACTGTGAACGCTTTGAAAGAGATAAGTCTTACCATAGAGTCAAGATCTTTTGTCTCTTTTGTAGGACCTTCGGGAAGTGGAAAAACAACCCTTCTCAATCTTTTAGGATGTCTGGATAAGCCAAGTAAAGGGAAAATAACAATTACAGGACAGGACATCAGTCTTCTTGACAGGAATTCTTCAGCACAGTTCAGGGGCAACAATATCGGATTTGTATTCCAAAATTTCAACCTTATTCCTGTACTCACAGTTTTTGAAAACGTAGAATATCCACTTATAATGGTACAGAACATTCCAGTAAACGAGAGAAAAGATAGGATATTGGCAATGCTTGATAAAGTGGGCATGTTAAACCAGAAAGACAAATATCCAACACAGCTCTCAGGCGGACAGAAACAACGCGTGGCAGTAGCCCGTGCCCTCATAACAAACCCAAAACTTGTATTAGCAGATGAACCAACAGCGAACCTGGATCATGATTCTGCTTACAAGGTTATAGGTCTGATGCATGAGATGAAAGAGAATCTTGGCACGACTTTCGTTTTCGCTACACATGACCCGAAAATTGTAGGTGAAGCGGAGATTATTCATACTATAGAAGATGGACTGCTCATAAACAGTCAGATACAATCCAAGGGAGGACATGCACATGCGTAATATATTCAAGATTGCCTGGCGTAATCTACTCAGATACAAGAGAAGGTCACTCCTCACTTCTTCACTCATAGTGATAGGCGTGGTTCTTGTTATTGTTTTCGGTGGAGTAGGAATAGAGTTCAAGGATCAAATAATCAGCATCATCACAGATTCTAATCTGTCACACATACAAATCCATAAAAAAGGCTATGTCGGTTCAATAGACAATCTGCCTTTAGATAAGACTCTTTCAGGTAAAGGGCTTGAGAAGGTTAGAGACATCCTAGAAAACAGAAAAGAAGTGACATCTTACTCGGAGAGGATCCGTTTTTCAGCCATGTTAAGTAGTTACGTTGAAACCACATCAATGCGGTTGACTGCTGTCCTGCCGGAAAAAGAGAGTTTAACTTGTCCTGATATCACGGGGAGAATCAAGAAGGGTAATGCAGATCCCAGTTCCTTTGTCAAACCTGGATCCATTGTCATTCCGATGAATATAGCCTCTGGTATGAACTTGAAAGTGGGTGATGAAGTGGTTCTTGTGGCGAATAATAGGGACGGTTCTGTCAATGGCATGTCATTCAACATATCAGGGATTTCAGAGAATATCATGGGACCTGCAGGGAAAGATGGTTATATACATCTCGATGATGCTATGTCCTTGCTACGCATTGAAAATGGAGAGGTGACTGAGATTGCCATAAGGCTGAACAAGTTCAATCCACGAACCCTAAAAAAAGTCCATTCGGAAATTAATGATACGTTTGAGTCAATGAAGTCAGAAAAGACTGGTAAATCGCCATTTGAAATTCACACCTGGGAAGAGCTATCTCCCTTTGCCAGTATTGCCAGGATTGTTACATTCCTCATTCTCATGGTAAAAATCATCCTTGCCTCTATAGTTCTTATAAGCATACTCAACGTGATGATGATGTCTGTCTATGAACGCATTGGTGAGATAGGGACCATTGCCGCTATCGGTACAGTCCCTTCAAAAATCCTGTATCTCTTCATGACAGAAGCACTCGCATTAGGGACAGTCAGCGGTGTAGTGGGAAGTGTCATAGGCATATTGATTCTATTCATAATACGAATCGTAGGCCTAAACATAACATTCGGTTCGATGAACCTTGTTTTGTCTCCTCAGATTCCTGTTTCTGAAGTCGTTTTTGCCATTGTCATGGTCATTGTCATTTCCACGCTTGCCAGTTTGCAACCTGCCATCAAAGCGTCCAAAATGGAACCTGTTGATGCATTAAGACATGTCTAATCTTAAGGAAGGAGTTTTTATAATGAAAAGAATATCAGTTTTCTCCCTGACATCGCTGTTAGCATTATTATTATCAACATCCCTTTGGGCTGTGAACGGTGATGAATTATTGAAAAGAATAGATACAAAGATGATGCCTGCCAGTTACGAGGCCTATAGGACTCTTGTCGATTCCGAACCCGATGGCAAGCAGAAAATATTTTCAGTTTACACTGCCAAAAAAGGAAAAGACAAAGTCGTGATGCTGTTCCTTTCACCTGCGACAGATAAGGGAAGAACAACATTGCGCTTGGCAGATAACATGTGGCTGGCCATACCAAAACTGCGGCCCATTAGGATAACAAGCCTCCAGTCTATCACGGGAAGCATCTTCAATAATTCCGATATCATGCAGCTTGATTACAGCGCAGAATATTCGGTCATCAATGTGAAAGAGACAAATTCAGGTTACATCCTCCAACTCAAGGCAAAAACAAAGAGTGTTGCTTATGATAACCTTAAACTTTGGGCCTCCAAAGATGAAATAACAAGAAAAATAGAGTGTTACTCTGCCAGCGGAATGCTGATCAAAACCCTTGATTTCAAGCATGATAAGGATTTTGGAAATGGTCTGATCCGTCCGTCTGTCATAGAAACCTATAGCCCCTTAAATAAGGGTTATGTTTCAACTATGACCTACACGAGAATCACCCCGCGTGAATTCAATGATGTGGTTTTCACCCTCAATTATATGACAAAAATAGACACATTAAGAAGATGAGCCCAATAAACAATATAGCGAAGTTTTAGATATGGACACTCGACATAAAATATTGTCTATATTGCTAATTTTCTTGTTCACAACACTATCGGTTCATGGGCAAAATAGCAATGAAACCTCTTTAATCTGGGAAAAAGCACAACGATTCCTTCTTAATGAAGAAAAATTCCTGTCTGAAAAATATAAGGACAAGTATCTCGACTATAAAAAAAACACATCAAGATACTTTATATCATTCAGATATGCCTTTAAATCAAAGGCCGGGAAATAATGAGAATAAGATATTATCTGTTTGCCCTATCTATAATTATCTTAGGGATATTTTCAGGTTGTGCACTTATGGGAAAACGACTGGATATGTCCGGTCTTAAAGACATGAACGAGTCTGTGCTGTTGGAAGTTGAGGCATGTTCTGAAAGTGAAGTAGTCACGATATTCTCCCAGAAAAATTATTTCACCTCGTTTTCAAAAGAGATAGATAATGATTTCAAGATAAGGAATGAAACCCGCTGGGGTCTAAAACCTGTCAACGGCAAGAGAATCCAGTCATTTCACTTGGCACAAAAATCAAAATATTTCAATGATAATACTACTTTCTATTTCTACAAAACAGAAGACTGGGATGGCGAAAAAGCCATATTGTGGGCACCAGGATTCGGTGTCAGCGATTTTGCTTTTCATTTCATTAAAAAGATATTTTATGAAGAATTAAAACAGGGATATGCCTTGCTTGTTTATATCCCGCCTTATCATCTTGACCGTTTGAAAGAAGGCAAAAAGACAGGTCAAGGAATGATAACCGGAAATGTGCTTGTCAATTTGAACACGCTTCATGCCCTTTCGGAAGAATTAAATGTAGGGTATAGATATTTACAGGATATCGGTGTTAAAAAAATCGGAGCGTGGGCAGGTTCCATTGGCGCATCAGCGTTAAGTATTTTGTCTATCACACATGAGTTTGACCATATTTGCCTCATGATTCCAATACTTGATTGGAACACTTTGATATTCAACCCTATTTTCAAAGAAGTCAGAGGGAAACTGACTAATTCCTTTTGTAATGAAAATATGCTCCGTGAAGCCTATTCACTGGTAAGCCCAAAAAGTTATCAAATGAATATCTCACCAGAAAGGGTATTGATTCAATATGCCGAATATGATCAGTTGACGCCTTCTGAAACAACAATAGATTACGCTAATAAAAGAAACATACATAATGTTACAAAATACCCGGAATCACACGCCACAATACTTTTAAATTCTGCAGTATATAAAGATTATGCCGTGTTTTTAGACAACATGCATTCTAAGGACAAGTAATGACACCCCATTTCCAAATTCATGGCGCTTCTCACATTGAGTAAGCAGTTTTAAGGAGTTTTAGTGATGGCTGTTCAACGACTGATAATTCTTCTTTTAGCGATGCTGTTGGTTCCTATTCTTCCTGCGCAGGTACAGGATTTTTCGGCTGATGTTGTTCCTTCAAAAGAGACGGTAGAACTTTCCGGCTCTCTTCTGGTTTCAACGAGTTTTCTTTCAGCGAAAACGGAATCCCTTTTCTATAAGTTGCTTTTTCAAGGACAACCGTTACAAGACTATCTTTTTGATTTCAACACTGGTCTATATCTGAACGGGGACTATCAGACAAGTAAAATGGGAGTCCATCTACACTCATACTCAAGCTATTCGGAACCCATAGGTTTCACATCACAGATATTCGAACTTTTTGGAACCCTGAATATCTCAGACTATCTTTTCCTTTCAACAGGGAAAATCACCCATAACTGGGGGAAAGGATATGCTTTTAACCCGGCAGGATTTGCCAATTCGAAAAAAAATCCCGAAGATCCGGAACTTCCTCTGGACGGACGACTCAACCTAAATATGGAATTGCAATATAGTTTCCAGAATCCCTCTTTACAGAATATGGCTTTTCAGATGATTCTCTTTCCGCCACCCCAGTCAATAAATTCTAAATTTTCAGACATACGCAATACGGATTGTGCCTTAAAATCCTACTTCCTGGTTTTTGACTCTGACATTGACCTTCTGGCATATTTAAGCAGGACAAATCAGATAAAATATGGCATCGATTTCTCCAGAAATATCGTTACAAGCCTTGAAATTCATGGGGAGTACGCTTATATTATTGAGGATTCAGATTCTGCCCAGTCTTCCTATCTTCTTGGATTGCGGTGGTTGAACCGTCTCAATGTGACAACGATTTTTGAATTTTATCATCAGGATGATGGATGGGAAAGTGAAGAATTTGTTTCTTATCTCAGTAGTATTGGACAGAAAATCGAATCTGGAAATTTAAACGCTGACATGAACCTATATTCTGCCAGCAAGGATAAGGCTGTTTTAATGAAAGATTATCTTTATCTGAAATTGTCCTGGCCGGAACCGTTCAACTTGCTTTACTTTACTCCTGCTTCCTATGTCCTTTACAATCTTGAAGATCAGAGTGCCCTGGTTGCTTTAAACCTTTCTTGGAAACCTGTTTCGAATTTAGAAATTCTTTTGACGCCTTCTTTTTCAACTGGTCATATCCATTCCGAGTTTGGAAGTAAATTTTACTCTACCAAGACTGACTTAAAACTGACATATTCCTTTTAAGGAGCTGATTGATGCCTATTATCCAACCATTCGAAGAGAACACAGGAAAATATGAATCTTGGTTCGATGATTTCCCGTATGTCTATGAATCTGAACTAATCGCCATTAAACAGATCCTGCCTCGTGGAAGTGGTCTTGAAGTTGGGATAGGGACAGGACGATTCGCTTTTCCGCTTGGTATCAAACAGGGAATTGAACCGTCACCGAAAATGAAAGCCATCGCCATCAGCAAAGGACTGGATGTCATTGATGGGACAGGTGAAAATATCCCCCATCCTGATTCTTCTTTTGATTTCGTACTCATGGTGACGACCATCTGTTTTCTGGATGATCCGGACAAGACTCTTCAGGAAATCAGACGCGTTCTTAAACCAGACGGATCTGTCATAATCGCTTTTGTCGATAAAGAAAGCCCCTTGGGACGTATCTATCTTGAGAACAAAGAAAAAGATCCATTTTATAAACCTGCGACTTTTTATTCAACAGCAGAAGTCTTGAAACTGGTTAAAGACAACGGATTTCATGAAACCTTGACAATCCAGACAATATTTGGTAATTTAAATGAGATAAAAAACATACAAAAGCCAAAGGTAGGTTTTAAAGAAGGCGCCTTTGTGATAATAAAAGCACAGAAAGAGTAAATAAAGAAATAAAATGAAAGTGTTGGTATGGTGTGGATCACATAAGATATTCAATTGATGGAAGAAACCATTTGTCATTGGGAATCAACATGATGATGTTAGGATTATCCTGTCTCTTCCTATGCTATGCCAGCATATTCAATATCAAAAAAAAGATGGATATTATGACAAAATATATACACCAAAGGAGTCACCCATGAAGAAAAGCGAGCGAGTTGTCGTTCTTGGTGCTAGCAACAAGCCTGACCGGTATTCCTACAAGGCCATTGTTGATCTCACAAAAAATGGACATGAGGTAATTCCCGTCAATCCAGGTCTGGATATTATCAATGGCATCAAAGTGACAAGCAACCTCAACGACGTTGAAGGTCCTGTAGATACAATAACCCTCTATCTTGGACCTGAACGTCTGAAACCTTTGATTGATGATATCATCCGTTTAAAACCCAATCGGATCATCAGTAACCCCGGGACAGAAACCCCGCAATTAAAAGAAGCTGCAGAGGCGAACCAGATTCCTTATGTGGAAGCCTGCACGCTTGTTATGTTAGCTACAAACCAATTTTAATCTAAGGAGAACATACATGACATTAGACACCAATCTTAAACACATCCAATCGGAATCCGATTTAAAAAGTACCATCAACAACAATGAAAATGTGATGGTTTCTTGTGGTCGTATGGGGCCGATGTGCATTCCTGTCTACAAAACAATGGAATCCCTTGAGAAGGAATACTCACACGTCGTTTTCAGGGATTTTCTGTTTGATCATCCAGACGCAGATGTTATCAAAAACCTTCCTGAATGCCGTGGGTTTATGGGGCTACCCTTCACGGTTTACTATAAAAATGGCAAAGTGGTTCATGCGACAACCAGCCTCCAAACCAAGGGACAGATATTAAAAATATTGGATAAATATTTCCCCAAAAAATAACATAAGACCGATTTATCCACCAAATAAAGGATCATTCTTGCCAAACTGAAGATTCCATAGCTCCTCTCCCACAAGATCCTTTTTTATGGCCTCAGGCGTAAATCCAATCTGGTAGTTATGGCAATAATCCAAAAGGAATTTTCCAGCAGCAAGTATTTCCCGTGTCTTTTCCTCGCAAAGACTCTTTTCTTCCTTGCACCTGTCTGGATGCCAGAGCATGAGAGCCTCTTTATACTTCTGTTCAACTTCAGAGAGAGTCGCTTTTTCTGGAATTCCAAGAATCTGGCGTGAATGCCTTATCCGCTCATACAAATCCATAAAATACCTCTTTGGATTATCGCTTTTTCCTTATCAAATCCCTTGTTAAAAAAAATTCAATCCCTGAAAAGCGATCCTTTTTTCAATGATTTTCCAATCTCTCTTGCTATCTCCGCTTTAGCCTCTTTCTTCTTGATGTCATCCCTCTTCTCATATTCCTTCTTCCCTCTGCAAAGCCCCATTTCAACCTTGATCCAGGAATCCTTGGCATACATCCTCAGGGGAATCAAAGTGAGACCCTTCTGGCTCATCTTTCCTTCTATTCGGATTATTTCCTTTTTATGGATAAGAAGTTTCCTGGGATGTATGGGTTCATGATTGTAGATTGTACCATTTTTATAAGGACCAATATGAAGATTCTTAATGAACATTTCGCCACGTGAAATATCCGCATAGCTGTCATTGAAACTTATGTTGTGCATCCTGGAGGATTTGACTTCTGTCCCGGAAAGGACAATTCCTGCTTCAAATGAATCAACTACTTCGTAAAGATGCCTAGCCTTCTTGTTGGAGGCCAACTCGACGATGGTCTCTTTTTTAACTGCCATGGCCGAGTCCTAACATCATCCTACTTTTCCCTCGAAAAAAGCCTGCGAAAACCTGAATCATCTATTTTGGAAGCCGAATAAGTCGATGTCATCCACTGATTTATATAATCTCGCATGTGAGCCTGTTGTACTTCAGCCCTCAACTGAGGGACTTGTTTGGCAAGATTCTGCCAGTCAGCTTCCTTGCGAGCCAACACAGCAAGAATCACTTTCCCGCCACGAGTATTTATGACTGGTGAAACAGATCCTGGCTTCATGGCAAAAGCGTGCTTGTATGTGTCAATGACAGCTTCCAAAGGTTCTGCTGTCTTGTTCGTTGAGCCTTCCATAAAAACCCGGTTCGCAAAAGAGAAAAAGTCTGTTGTCTGGATGGCTACGCCAGCAGATGCCGCAGCAACCTGGAACGAAAGACCTTGTTTCATAAGCTCTGCCACCTTGTCCACTTTGTTTCCTGCGCCAGCCAAGGGAACCAAAAGATTCTGTCCTCCTTCTGCAGCCTGGTCCTGATCATAGACGTATGCAACCTTGACTTTTGTATTGTTCATATCGAACTGATTACGGATCTCTGCATCAGAAATCTTGACAGCATTATAAATCCGGAATTCGAAATACTGGCTAGAAAGGGAATCTGCAAACTCTTTTTCAATCCGTTTTTTTAGATACATGGGAGCATTGGCCCAGATGCCTGGATTAAACTGTCCTTTATCATCCTGGAAACGCTTGTCGCGGGCAACCATTCCTAATATCTCTTCAGCTGAAGGCTTAATCCCGTTCTTGCTTGCAGACTGGAGGACAAGCTGTTTCTGTACAAGATCATCAAGAGACCTGCGTTCCACATACTGACGGAGCTGGTCTGCAGAAGCGCCATCAGCCTGATTCAGCTTGTATGCAGTCTGGTATTGCTCATAGACATTTTTATAGTCATCAAGATAGATCGGTTTTCCGTTTACTTTTACAACGACATAGGAATTTGAGGAACCACCCCTGTCAAAACCATAAAATCCCACAAAAGATACGATAATAACAACAAGCAATATGTACCAAATCCACTGTTTTGTCTGTTTGCTCAGTTTCATAAGCAGACTCCTCTGTTTATCCTGATGTCAGGATTGATTGTGATTGCAGAAAAATAGCAAAACCTCCCTTGTTTGTCAAATTTAAATTGTAGGCTATGTTGACTTTATCATTAGAAGAGCCTATACTTTAGCACTATGAAACAGCCAGAAAAGAAGAACTTTCATATACATTTGTTGGTCATCATCCTGCTTTCAGTCCTTCTCCTTCTCAGTCTTTTACGTACTCCCAAAAAAGAATTGCGGAAGATGGAAGACGTCATAAACCGGCTGGAAACAACATACGATGAAAGGACGCTCTACAAGTCTGAAAAACAGTTGGCTTCTTTTCTCTCAAAAGAAAAGAAGCTGGTTTTCCGGGACAGGGCCACTTTCCTCCAAGGACGCCTGGAATTCATAAAAGCATACAACACTCCAGGAAACCTCCATGACCTATATATGAATAATGCGCTGAAACAGTTCAGGATGAACATCTCTGCATCATCAAACTACCTTGCAGAAAACCTGTTTTGGCTGGGTGTGAGTTATTACAATATGGGGGAAAACAACTTCAGGGATGCGCAACAGACATTGATAGATTCTCTGCGCAGAGGGTATACGGACAGAATCAAAATCATCAAAATACTGAATAATATATATTTGAAAAACAATGATTTTCAGACTATAATAGACCTCAACCAAGAATTCCTAAAAAAGCGTTTTTATGACGCAGAACTCCTCCTGTCACTTGCATCTGCCTATAAGGGTTCAGGAAATCCTGACAAGGCAAAAGAGGTTCTTTCATTCATAAAGTCATTGAAAGAAAAACCTCAAGAAAAAATCCAGAGAGAAGTCTACGGCCTGTTAGCAGACTTACAATACGAAGGTTCTCAATGGAAGGAAGCCGCAGAAAACTATGACCTCTGTTTCAGGATAGGCGGTTCAGAACTGCTTCGATATCCAGACATGAGATTCAGATATGCGGAATGCCTTGTCGCGATTGGTGAACAGGATGTGGCACTGTCAATTCTTGAAGAGATGTTGAAACCCGGATCCGGGAATCGGGCTGTTTCAACCTTGTACAACAAACTCAAGGAGTCCAAAGCGAATGATTTTTGACAAGTTTTATGACCTTTTTTCAAACGATATCGGTATTGATCTGGGCACTTCAAACACTCTTGTCTATGTCAAAGGACAAGGCATAGTCCTCAGCGAACCTTCGGTCGTGGCCATCAATGCACAGACAAGAAAAATTGTAGCTGTAGGACAGGAAGCCAAGAAGATGCTTGGAAAGACTCCTGAGAACACGATTGCCGTACGTCCTATGAAAGATGGAGTCATTTCAGATTATGAGACTGTAGAGAAGATGATCCGCTATTTCATGCAGAAGGCTCACAACAGACGCACGCTCCTCAAGCCACGTGTCGTCATCGGCATTCCTTCTGGAATCACAGAAGTTGAAAAACGGGCCGTGAGAGAAGCGGTACTGCAGGCAGGCGCACGTGAGGATTTCCTCATCCAACAGTCAATGGCCTCTGCCATTGGTTCAAACCTTCCCATACAGGAACCTTCAGGAAACATGGTTGTAGACATTGGTGGTGGAACAACCGAGATTGCAGTGATTTCCCTTGGTGGGCTGGTGCTTGCAGATTCAATCCGTATAGGCGGGGATGAATTCAACGAAGCTATTGCGAAATTCCTCAACAAGAAATACAATCTTGCAATAGGTGAACAGACATCTGAACAGGTGAAGATAGATATAGGAAGCGCATTTCCTTTCAAAGGTGAAAAGAAACTCAAGACTGAAATCAAGGGTCGTGACACGCTCACGGGGCTTCCAAAATCAATTACGATTGATGCGCCTGAAATCAGAAAAGCCCTGGTTGATCCGCTGAACCAGATCATTGACGCCATCAGGTTCAACCTCAACAACACGCCTCCGGAACTTGCGTCAGACATCTGCGAACGTGGGATTGTGATGAGCGGTGGTGGCTCCTTGCTCCGGGGCATTGACCAGCTTGTCAGCAAGACAACCAATGTTCCAGTCATACTTTCGGAAAACCCTCTTACATCCGTGGTTCTTGGTGCAGGAAAGTATCTTGAAGAGATCGAGTTCCTGAACAAGAACGCATACAAGATTCCGTTCTGATAAGATGATCCTTTCGTTTGTCAGGGAGCGGAAAAGAGTCATACTTCTGATCACTTACCTGATCTTGTCCCTATTCATCATGATCATAAACAGCAGCCATGCGATGAAAAGCGTGAGAGCTATTGTATTCAACACGATGAGCCAGGGTACAGGTCTTATCAATGATTTCAGCGCTTTCACAACAGAATTCTGGTATAGTGTCCGAAAGATGAAAGAGCTGAAACAGGAACTCCTTACTGCTTATGGGAAAATCCAGCTTCTCCAGGATGCAGGAATTGAAATTGAGACGTTACGGAGGGAAAACGAACAGCTCCGCGCCTTGCTTGCATACAAGAAAGCGATCCCCTATTCCACAGTGCCTGCAGAAATCATTGCCAGCGACCCTAAGGCCTATTTCAATACGATCATAGCGGACAAAGGATTGACAGACGGCGTGGAAGTGAACATGCCCGTCATAGCTTATCAGGACGGGAAAAGCGGCACTGTTGGAAAAGTGATTGAAACAGGACCAACGACTTGCAAGATACTCCTCATGTCGGATGACAACAGTTACATTTCAGCCATGCTTTATGGAACTGGATATACTGGATTGGCCCGTGGCATGGGAAGATCCACTCCCTATTTGACATATCTTTATGTTGACAGGAACGCCATGGTGAACTTCGGAGATCTTGTAGTCACATCAGGGCAAGGAGGTGTCTTCCCCAAAGGCATCACTGTAGGTGCGGTCATAAGTGTAGTAGATGCGAAATACGGAGTCTATTATAAAGAAATCAAGATAGCGCCATTCATAGATCTTGCAAGGCTGGATTCAGTTTTCATCATATTGAAATCCACATCAAAAGAGATACAGTCCATGACAGGCAAAGTGCAATGACCATACAATATTATATCATCATCTGCCTTTTCTCCGCAATCATACAGACATCAGATATGATCAAAATATTCGACCTTGTCAACCAGATCAAGCCGGACTTCATGTTTATTATTGTAGTGTTCATCAACCTCAGGGACAAGGAATCAGTCACCGGGGAAACAATCGCTTTTCTCATGGGACTCGTTGCGGATATTTTCTCAGGTGGATTGATGGGTCTCAATGCGTTTACATTTACCATCATCGCTTTTCTCATCAACATCATCAAGGAACATTTTACTTTAGAGAGGTTCTTTCCTGTCTTCATCTTTGTGACGGCTCTCGCCTTCTTTAATGAATTTCTCTTCCTTTTCCTGCAACGGATATTTGTTGGTGAAATCATGTTCTTCAAGAATCTCTTCGAACTGGCCATCTGGGATAGCCTTTATACGGGCTTCATAGCTTGGTTCCTATTTTTCATCATGGACAAGGGTCTGACGCAGGTCAGAAGATGGAAAAAATAATTTATGCCTTCAAAGAATTATTTTGACACAGGGACTTCGTTCGAGAAAAAAGTCTCTTTTTTCAGCATGATCCTCTACATCCTTGTAGGAATCCTTTTTTTCAGGATTTTTTATCTTCAGGTCATTAAGGGTTCCTACTATCTCCAAAGGTCAAAAGACAACAAAGAACAGCATATCTATATTCCAGCAGACAGGGGCGAGATTTTTGACAGGCATTTCAATCCGTTTGCCAAAACAAACAGTATCCTCGCAAAAAACCAGAATTCCATGGACATCTTTTTCATCCCAGGAAACCTCAAGATGTCAGAAATCCTTTATTCGGCTTCCAACTATTCCAAAATCATGGGGATTCCCACATCAAACATCATTACAAAGCTTTCCAATGTCATAAAACAGCGTTATTATACAAGGTATCAGCCAGTACTGCTTTCAAAAAACATAGCTCAAGCCCAACTTCTTCGTATAGCTGAAAACAATACCATCCTTCCTGGAATATTCTGGCAAAACAATCCCTACCGCGTTTATCCGAACGGATCTATGGCTTCGCACATGATAGGATATGTCGGTGTAATCAACAAAAAGGAACTGGAAACACTTGGTTTTGTTTCAGACTACCACCCTGGAAGCATTGTGGGGAAATCCGGTCTGGAAAAATACTATGACAAGGAATTGAGGGGAAAAGATGGCGAGATGATCCGTATTGTGGATGCCCACAACCGGATAAAGAACACAATCATGGCAAGCGATCCTGTTCCAGGAAACCGTTTCGTTCTAAACATAGACAAGAGAATCCAACAGATCTGTGACACTGTCATAAAAAATGATGTAGGAGCGATCATCATTTCAGACCCCGAAACTGGCGAAATACTGGGAATGTCTTCTTTTCCAACTTTTGATCCAAATATGTTTATCGGTGAAATCGATTCAAAGGAATACCAGAAGCTTTCAGAAAACAACCAGTTTCCATTCTTGAATCGGCCCGTTGCCGCCAAGTATCCTCCTAGTTCCACTTTCAAGCTCATCACTCTTACAGCAGCACTCAACGAAGAGATTGCAAACAGCAGTACAAAATTTCTCTGCAAAGGGATTTATAAATTTGAGGGAGATGACCGTGTTTTCCGCTGTTGGGGAATTCATGGATGGGTCGACACTGAAAAATCACTGGCTATCTCTTGCGATATCTATTATTATAATGTTGGCTATATGTTAGGCTCTGAAAAGATTGCACGGTATAGCCGTGATTTCGGCCTTGGTGAATTGACAGGAATTGATCTTCCAGGGGAATCTTCAGGATTCATCCCTTCGCATGCATGGAAGAGAAAAGTCTTTCGGGAAGCATGGTATGATGGCGACACAATCAACATGTCAATCGGTCAGGGATTCCTTCTTGCAACACCGTTACAGATGCTCAATGTCGTCAGTGCCATTGCAACAGGGGGAGTCATCTATAAACCGATGATTGTTAATCGTATCCTCAACTCTGCAAACAACCAGCCTATAAAGATATTCACACCAAAAATCCTCAAGAACATTTCCATCTCACAGAAAAACCTTCAAATCATCAGAAATGGGATGGCAAAAACAATGACTTATGGGACAGGATCCCTAGTTGGTCGAAAACTAAAAATCAAGATATATGGAAAAACAGGAACAGCACAAGTCACAAAAGGCGATCCTCATGCCTGGTTTGTCGGTTACACACGAGATGAAAAGGCTGAAAAGACGTATGCTGTCTGTGTCTTTGCAGAACATGGCAAAGGTGGGGGTGAACGTGCAGCTCCCATCGCTTGCGCAGCCCTTCAGGCGACTGTCCTTAACCAGGATGCCAAAGAACTGAAACAGCAGTTCACAAGCTGGATATTCGACTATTACGATGAGATACGGCAACAGAGAAAACAGGAGGAACCGAGTGGTCCGAAGCCCTTTCAAGACATCCAATTTTGATATGATCCTATTCATATCCTTTGTTATTCTTATCCTTTTAGGCTTGATCGGAATATACTCAACAGGAAACAACCTGCAACCTTCAAATGAAGCTAACGGGCTTTTCCTCAAACAGTTCATCTGGTTTGCTGTAGGCCTGATCGTATTTTTCATAGCATTAGGAACGAACTACAATATCTATTATAGATATTCTGAATACATCTATGCTGTCATGATTCTCCTGCTCCTTGTGACCTTGGTGCTAGGAACAAACTTACGGAACACCAAAGGATGGATAGCCCTGTTCGGTGTCCATTTCCAATTTTCCGAATTCGCAAAAATATCAGTGATTTTTCTTCTTGCAAAATATCTCAGCAGTAATGTCAGCAAACTAAGGACATTCCGTGATTATGCCATCCCTATTGCCATAGTCCTCTTCCCTATGCTTCTCATACTTGCACAACCGGATCTGGGGACTGCCCTAGTTCTCCTGCCCATTCTCATTGCCCTCCTGTACATTTCAGGCATGGAAGATATCTATATTTTGATACTGCTTATTGTGGGAATTGTTTCTACAGGGCTTCCTCTCTGGATGAGTTATTTCCAGCTCATGGAACCGGATTCCACTTTCTGGCTTTACAACCTGTTCCTTAACAAATCCGCCTTGCTCTTTGTCATCATGTTTCTGCTCTTCTTGATCATAGTATTCGCGCTCCTCTATATTTTTACAAACAATAGGTCGTTCAGAAAAATCAATTTCAGCCTTATTGTCATGACTCTCAGTTTTTCTGCCGCTGTTTTCCTTTTTCATTTCCTGAAACTCTACCATAAAAAAAGGCTTCTGGCATTCATCAATCCTGATATTGACAGGCTGGGTGCAGGATACAACATCATCCAATCCACAATTTCAATCGGTTCAGGACAGCTTGCAGGAAAAGGATTCCTGAAAGGAACCCAAAGTCTTTACGGGTTCCTTCCCGCCCAAAGTACAGACTTCATATTTTCCGCATTAGCAGAACAGTTCGGATTACTGGTGACGCTGGTCATATTCGGGCTTTTCATCACAATCATTGCAAGAGGAATATCCATAATACGTGAATCCAAAGATCTCTTCGGATCTCTTGTTGCGACAGGAATCGTAACCTTCATTTCTTTTCATTTGATAGTAAACATAGGAATGATTACCGGATTCATGCCTGTCATAGGGCTACCTCTTCCTTTCATGAGTTATGGTGGATCATCCCTTGTCACATTCATGTTTTCCATGGCAGTCCTCATCAATATCAGGATGAACAGGTTTATCAACCTGTAAGTTTTATCAAACAGTGCCAATATTTCGTTCTTGGTGAATCATTGACACGCGACTTAGCTCCAAACTGGAAATATAAAAAAATATTATTCTAAACCATTGAATAACCACATAATCAGACACATTTAAAGGATATGTTGTCAATTAAGTTTTGTAGAAATCGGTAATTATTGTTTTGTCAAAATAGAGATAAGTCTGTACATGTATTATATTATTCCGATGACATGGAGTCCCCTCTAAAAAGGAGAATTGGATTTTTACTTCAAGGGAATCCTACACTTTTATTCCCACAGTCACGCTCATGTGTTCAGCCACTGGTGTAGATGCCGTTTTTTTGATTTGTTTCAAGGTGTCTGTTTTTTTTTATTAAACACTTGACTTCCGATAAAAAAAGAGCTATTATTGTAAACGTTTACATCAAGGTTTCGTAGATAGGAGACGAATATGAGAATGTTGATACATGAAAATTATGCGTCTTTAAGTCGGTGGACGGCTCATTATATCGCTAAAAAAATAAAGGATTTTGCTCCTTCAGCAGATAAGCCTTTTATCCTGGGCTTGCCCACAGGTTCATCACCGATCGGTACTTACAAAGCATTGGTCGACCTGTATAAGAAGGGAAAGGTCTCTTTTAAAAATGTAGTGACTTTTAATATGGATGAATATGTAGGTTTACCAGAAACGCATCCTGAAAGTTATCATTATTTCATGAGGAGCAACTTGTTTGATCATATTGATATTCCATCTGAAAATATAAACATTCTAGATGGTAATGCCAAGGATCTTGAAAAGGAATGTGAAAATTACGAGTTGAAAATCAAGCGTTTGGGCGGGATTCATCTTTTTTTGGGGGGGATTGGACCAGATGGACATATCGCTTTCAATGAACCAGGATCCTCACTTACCAGTAGAACCCGGGTGAAAACTTTGACTATGGATACACGTATTGCAAATTCCCGTTTTTTTGGAAATGATCCTGATAAGGTTCCTCGGACTGCGCTTACTGTAGGTGTTGGAACAATCATGGATTCCCAAGAAGTGCTCATCTTAAGCAGTGGATATAACAAGGCTCGCGCGCTTAAAATGGCAGTTGAAGAAGGAGTCAATCATATGTGGACTGTATCGATGCTTCAACTTCATCGCCATACTATCATAGTTTGTGATGATGATGCGACTATTGAGATGAAAGTTGCCACGGTTCGTTATTTTCATGATATTGAACGTGACAACTTGAAGCCAGTTGATCTCTAGGAGATCAAAAAAACCAGATTTGGAAATTTATGCTCTATGGAGGATTCCTATATGAACACAATAACAGTAAAAAAAGAAGAGAATATTTTTCTTGAGTCGGAGAGCATGAGAATCAAGATTGATCCTGCCATGAACATGGAAGTTTCACTTCTTGCAGGCAATGAGATACGGACAATTGCTGGAAGTGATCCCGGTTTACCCACCCACTATATCATAGTGGAAGGGAAGGCGGTCAGGAATTTTGAACTCAATCTGAATATGATATATGAAAGTGAATTGTCTGCGGAACTAGGTCAGGGGAAGCGTGTTGTTATCAGCGGAGATGACAGTAAGTCTTTGGGAGTTACAGTGCGAAAGACAATTCAGATAGAATTTTATGAGGCATTTCCAAATACGGCTTATGTTACAGTCTCTTATGTGCTTATTGGTTCAGATAAGGTTTTCGCTATAGAAAAGGTGGTGGACAATCATTTTTTGGTTAGTCGTTCACAGGCCGGTTCAGAAGAAATCTGGTCATATCAGGGGAGTGGGGAAACACGCGAACATTGTGTTATGCCCGTCACTTCTGAATTTTATAAGGAAAATTATTCAGGTGTTCTTGAATCTGGTGATGGTGGTGGTTCACGGAAGGACTATCGTACTGGCAGCAAGCCAGGTTTTGGTGGTGGCGTTCCCATAAACTATGTTTGGGGAGCGAAAGCTGGATTTGTCTGGGGGCACATAGAAGATAAATATAAGTTCTGCTATCTTCCGGTTGTTTCCAAGAAAGGTGAAAACCATATTGATGTTGCCCTGTTTCACAAGCCTAGCGAAATGCTTAAAAAGCATTTCTCATACAGGTCATATCGTACTGTGATGGGTACTTATCAGGGTGATTATTTTCATCCTCTCAGGGATTATTCCGAGGTTCTTTCCAAGATGTATGGATGGAATTTCTCTCAGGGCAACGATGGCGCTCATTCAGGACATTGGTGTTCATGGGGTTATTATGCTGATTTCAAACCAGAAGATGTTTATAGCTGTTTGCCATCATTAAAAGAGATAGGAATCAAGTGGGTTGTTCTGGATGATCGTTGGTTTGATAATAATGGAGATTGGATGCCACGTAAGGATTATTACCCGACTGAACAGCATTGGAAAGATTTTATCCAGAAAATTCATGATGAGGGATTCAAAGTCCTGATTTGGACAATTCCAGGCGAGGTGGATGGCAAAGCAGATGTTGAACAGTGGATGAAGGAACATCCTGGCGCAGCCATCGAAATCAGCAAGCATCCTTATCATGAGGTCTCCCAGATTGCCTTGAAGCATCCTGAGTGGTGCATTGTTGATAAAAATGGGGAGAAAGAACTTACTAAACGCGGCAATTATTTTACATGTCCTACTGTAAAGGAAGTTCAGGATTATTTTGTTAAATTGACTGAGAAGATGCTGATCGATTGGAAAGTTGATGGTTTTAAGCAGGATGCCACCTATGTGATGCCAGCCTGTTATGAGCCATCTCACATGCATAAACATCCTGACGAAGGTGGTGCTTATGAAGAGATTATGAAAGTTATTTATGAGACGACCATGCGTATAAATCCCGAAGCTGTAATAGAAAATTGTCCCTGTGGAACGCCGCCAACATTTACTTGGCTTAGGTATCAGAACCAGGGGGCTACGGCAGATCCCATGAATCCTTGGGTGCTGCGAACCTACCATAGACAGATGAAGGCTTTGCGCGGGCCGACTTCAGCTGTTTTTTCTGATCATATTGAGCAGATTTGTCCTCATGGCGAAAAGTTCGCTCATCAGATAGGGATAGGCGGTATCCCAGGAGTTCGCTATACTTCCACTGGTAGGGACGAGGTGTCGCGTGCTTTTAATGATGGGCCTTTGGCGAAAAACAATGATTATCTTACAACCGAAAAAATAGCTTTGCTTAAAAAATGGTTTGGCATGTATGATCGGATGAGGCTTTCTAAAGGTGAATATCTGGGCTTGTATGATATCCAGTTTGATAAACCGGAATGTCATGTCATACGTAAAGACGGAAAGATGTACTATGCATTTTATTCTGATGACAAGGATTTCTCAGGGAAAGTTGTTTTCCGAGGACTTCAAAATAAGACTTATAAGGTATTCGATTATGTGAATGAGAAGGAGCTCGGGACAGTGAATGGGCCTGAAGGTGTATTGGATGTGAAATTTGCGGATCATCTGCTTGTCGTATTATCCTGAAAAGGTATGACAATGGATTTACGAGAAAATTGTTTTTCAAGCTGATTTTGTATAAATTCAGCAGATGGAGTGATCGTGGCCTGATGAAATGTCTGAAGTTGGATTTTCATTGGCCATGGTAGAGGAGAGTATGATGGAATTTAAAGTTGAAAGTTTGCAAGCTTCGGATTTCGACCAACTATATGAGATGTTATGGAGGTCTTTTCCTAACCATTTTGAACATAGCCCTTCGGATTATTTTAAACCTTCAATAGAAAAAGACCCGTTTCATTCGGATTCCCATGTTCGTATTCTAAAAGATGGCCAAAAGATAATCGGTACTATTAAAATTTTTACAAGAAAACTATGGATTGAAGGAAAACTATATACCATAGGGGGGATAGCCAATGTTGGAACGCTTCCGGAATACCGGGGCAAAGGGTTGGCTAGTTTGCTTTTGGATGATTGTATCCATTTTATGGAAGAAAAAGGATATGATCTTTCTCTGCTTTTTGCCGGACCGATCCCATTGTATGAGAAAAAAGGCTGGCAGAGTTTGGATCTACCCCAGTATGAAATTTCCGACTTGACTTTTACCACGAAAAAGAAATCAGAGAACAGGATGTTTTTTAGACCAGTCTCCTGGAAGCTTGATGATTCCGCAATTTTTTCATTGCATGATGGTTTTGTGAAAGATTTTGATTTCACCATTGAAAGAAATCCAATTTATTGGACAGAATACCTATGGCAATATAAATATATAAGTTCAGAAATATTTGGAGTTGAGATGGATGGACACTTGGAAGCCTATGCGGTTGTTTCAATGGATAAAAAGACTGGCCAATTGAATATCCATGAGTATGCTGTTAAAAACACTGATTTTCTGGAATTCATGTTATGGTCTTTACAACAGAAATTCAGCTTTAAGTCGATAACGTCGTCAAGAAATGGAAAAGAAACGCTCCTGATGAAGTTTCTACTGAAAAATGGTAAAATCATGAACAAGACCGAGAATAAGGGGATGATGGTAAGAAATATCAAATCAGATTTGGATTTTTCACGGATTGGTCTTAATCAAAGAACTCTTTTCTTTTCAGGGGACCATTTCTGAAAATACATGAATGTCCCAAACTTAGTTGCAATGTGATAAACGATATATTTTTTCATGTTCTTATCTGCTTTTCTGATTTCACCTCCAGCGGGTCATGACCCGCTGGAGAAGGTTGCAGAAAAAATTCTTAACATTGGGATAGGTCAGATGTTGCTACTCTGATTTACTCCTACGAGCGAAGTATTCTACCCCTCCCAGAAGGACTGGGCTGGGTCAGATTCGGTTGTTGATGAAAAGCTATAGAATATATTTACTTAAACGTTTACATGACAAGTCAATGGTTTTGATTGAAGACCATTGAGAAATTGAATTTTATGTATTAGTGATAAAGTATTTTTAAGGAACAGTTTAAATATTTTTAATATCAAATAATGATGGAAAATATGCAATCATGAAAAATAAACAGTTATTTGCGCATATTAAAGATAAAAAAAAAGTAAAAACGCTTGACTTTTACATTAAAAATTAGTATATTATAAAGGGTTGTAAACGTTTACTGGTCTTTGTGGAGGTTTTTATGGAGTACTTACAAAAGCTATGTATCAAGTTCATGTCAATAGTGGTTGTGTTTCTGCTCTTTTTTTCTTTTGCATGTAACTCTTCAAAGAAAGATTCCAATACAGTCACTATCAAATATTCACGATGGGGAACGCCAAGTGAGATCAAGATTACACAGGATCTTATCAAGATTTTTCAAAAGCAACATCCAAATATCAAGATTGACTTCCAGTCCGATTCTTGGACAATGTATTGGACGAAACTGCAGACTCAGATTGCAGGAAATACCACTCCTGATGTCTTCCTTTGCGGTGTTGATAGGATTGTCCATTTCCAAAGGGAGAATGTGATTAGGAGTCTGCAATCATATATAGACAGTGATTCGACAATAGACATGTCCGATTTTTTTGATGCTGCCAAACAGATATTCGTATTTAATGGAGAGTATTATGCTCTTCCACGTGATATTAATACAATCGTCATGGCTTACAACAAGGATCTGTTCGATTCAGCCGGGATTCCATATCCTACAAAAGACTGGACGTGGGATGACCTTGTACAAAACGGTCAGAAGATAATGACAGCCTTGAACAGTGACAAGAGACCTGGAGAAGAGATTTTTGCCATCCAACCTATAAATGATTTTGAAATGGGCTGGGGGAATTTTGTATTCCAGAACGGCGGGGAAGTTTTGGATCCGACACGGACAAAATGTCTCTTGAATACACCCCAGGTAATCAATGCGATGAATTTCCTTTATTGCGACCTTTCTGAAAAATATAAGATAGCTCCAACCTATGGCCGTGCAGAGAGTTTCAATAACGGTTTCTCAACGGGAAGACTGGCTATGGACATCATTGGTAGCTGGTCAATTGGAGAATTACGGAGCTCAATAAAGAGTTTCAGATGGGATATTGTTGAATTGCCTGGAAATGTGAAGAAGGCTACTATCGCCAATAGTGTTGCGCATGTCATGTCTGCAAACACGAAACATCCTGAAGAGGCTTGGGAGTTCATCAAGTTCCTTTCTGGAAAAGAGGCGCAGATCCTTTTGGCCAAATCCGGAACATCCATCCCTGTCTTGAAGAGTGTTGCCTATTCTGATGTGTTTTTGGATGGGATTCCAGAGAATAAAAAGGTTGTCCTGGATTCTTTGTCTTTTGGACGTACGTATCCCGTGACGATTAAGATGGGTGAATGGCTTGGTTCCGTAGTTGTGCAGGAGATTGATCTGGCTGTACTAAAAAAGAAAAGCATGAAGCAGGCTATGAATGACACTGTTGTCAAGGTCAATGAGATTTTAAGGGAGAATGCGAAAAAATAAAAAAAGCAGGTGGTATTTTGATGATAAAATCAGCTAAACAAATAGCCAAGCTGGAATTGTTTGTTTTACTTATATTGGCTTCGATCTCTTATGCTGACAGCAAAGTTATTAACATGAATCCACCGAATGGCTCAATCAATAATGGTACAGAAAGTATTTTGATAAGTTTTGATGTTACCAATATAAACCCGCCTTTCAGGGTGACAATAACAACTAATGAAGAGATGACTAACCGGATATATGATACAGCTACAGATCCTACCTTTTATTCAACCAGTCATTTTACCAATACTTTAGGTAGCAATTATATAACGGGAGGTGGACCTTTTGATTTCCATTTCAGATTATCCAATAATTATGCCTATCGGATAAAACCAGGAGCTGTAATTAAAGTATATATTTTCACTAATGGCATAGATCCATTTATCTACTCTTTTACATTGGCAGATGTGGAAAGCCCTGCCCTTTCATTCAGCATACCTCAGAATGTTGAATTATTTGGCAATCAGTTACTTAATGTGAGTGCTGTAGATGATTCTGAAAAGGATGTTAAAGTCTATTATGCAACCGATGGGAATATAGCAAATCTTTTATCTCCTTGTTTTACCAATCGATCTTCTTTTTTATTGACTGAAACGAAAACCTTCGATTTTCTAGCTATAGATACATTAGGAAATCAGATGCATAGGACTGCAACATTCACTGTTCACCAGAAAGCGCTTAAGAATCCTGTTTTGGTGTCGCAGGTTGTAAAGAAAGACTCCCAGTTGGAGGTAAGTTTAACATCAGGGGCGCGATTCCAAGCAGAAATATTTAATCTCCACGGTGTTTTGATTTATCAGGTAAAAGATGTCGCGGATGAATTTATATGGAATGCAGAAGGGTCTCGTGCGGGCGTATATTATTTGGTTCTTTCCAGCGATAAGGGTTTTATGAATAGATATAAGTTTTTAATTCAGGATTAAAGTATGCGAAAGACTGATTTAATGATTGTGCTATGTTCTATGTTGTTGCTCTCATCTTCTATACAGGCCGTTACGGTGACTCCTCAAAGTTTGATTTCTGGAGGTGGGGGGATTCAAGGAATGGGATCAGCAGCAGTGGGAGCTATCAATCCGGCTTCTTTCAATAGGGAGAATTCTGATACTTCGTTTTGTTATGCTATGGCGCCTGAAGATGTAAACTTTTTATCCATGGCATCTCCTTTTCTGATTAAGGAAAAGAAATCCGTTGGAATCTCTCTTTCCTATGCTGATTATGGTGAATTCAGTACTCTTGATTCTGAACTGGGTTTTATCAGTTTTGAGGGTCACTTATTTGGATCATATCAAGATATAGTAAAAGGTCTGAATGTAGGTGTTGGATTGGGCGTTCTTAGCGATATTACAAGTGAAGAAAAAAAACTTTCCTATTCATTAGATTTGGGTATGGTTTATAGTTTGCCAACACCAGGGAAGTTGAAATCAGAAGTGAGTGCAAGTGCAAACAATCTATTGAAAATCGGGTCGATGATGGAGGTTTCATCTGATCTCTTTTTGGGGATGATATTTAGCGATGATAAGAACGATAATAATAAATCGTTATTTATAGAAACTCAGTACATGACTGATCCAGGGTTATGGACAGCTCTGGTTGGTATACAAATGCCCCTTGTTAAAAATCTTTTCATTACTGTTACAGATGTGATTCAGGTAAAGCAACTTGTGAAACCAGGAATAATGCTTTCCTATAAAGGAAAGGGAAACCCAAAAAAGAATATCGGCATTGATTATGCCATAGATTTGGATTGGAAGAAAGGAGTGACGCATGCTATTGGTTTGAATATCGGGCTATTTTAGATAATAATTATACGGAGGATTGAAATGGCGGTTAAAGCAAGAATCAGTTTGTTTTTTTCCCTGGTAATGGCAGTCAGTTTGATGGCTGGTCTTAACAGTAGGGATCGGCACTGGGCTGTCTATTATGGTTGGCCTTCCCTGGTTAGAGGAACGAATAGCACGGGCAGTTATGTTAACGCCAATCAAAATACTGTCTTGGCTTCCCAGTTATTTGGTGAATATCAGGTTATTGTTTTTAACGGTATGGTGGAACAGACAAATGAACCGAATTTTGATGCCGGAGAGGCAGCAAGGACTAAATCCATCATAACAAAACTTCATGATAGTTATCCAACCAAGGTTTTTGGTTATATTCCCATAGGAGGTGCTAATACCTGGGATCCTCCTTACGAAAGCACGAACTTTATGAAAGGGATGATTGATGACTGGATTGATGAATATAATGTTGATGGTTTCTTTTTCGATGAGGCAGGTTTTGATTATCACAATAATGACCAACAAATGCGGGATCGTCAACGTGCAGTAGCAAATCATGTCCATTCGCGTTTGACGAATCTTTCAGGAACGACTTTGACATTCATCATGAATGCCTGGGAACCAGATGATATTTATACAAAACTTTCTGGTACACCGATCAACATGCAACGTGGCGATGGATTCTGTATTGAAAATTTCTGGGGAGAGGGAGCTGACAGCGCCGATTATTTTTATTCTGCAGCGGTTGAAAATGCGAGATTCGACAAGCTTTTCAAGATTTATACGAATTATTCCAAACAAAACAAGAAACAGGAGTATTATTGTCTGACTGTTGGAAGGGCTGGGAATAATTTCATATTTAGGACCAATCTTGATAAATTGGCCCAGTATTCGGTATTGGCGTATGATTATGATTTCTATAATTATCAGGACTATGCTTTTAGTGCTAATAATAATGTGTTGAATTATCACAGGCATAGCATCGTGGATATAGGGAATTATTGGGCCAATTCAAATATCCTGCATTTAGTTTCGGGAAGTTCCAATATTAGGACGAGCGATCGAGGACATGTTGTTTATAAGAACACTTACACATCTGGTTCACGCAGTACTGCCTGGGCTACATATAATTTAGATGGATATTTTATCGGATCTACGCGACCTGCCATAATCATGTTGACGCCTTCCGGTTCACAGGGAGCGGATAAACAGTTCACTGTCAATCTTAATGCTGTTGATCCACAATATAATGCAGGTATTATTTTACAGTATAGGACAAATAGGACAGGCAGTTCCTGGAGGACAATTGTCAGTGGGTTGCCTGAATCTACAAAGTCTTATGTGTGGGTCACTTCGAATTTGGCTATGACCAATTATTTAGTCAGGGGTATCATAACGAATACAGGAATATCCAATAATCGCACGACGAATGTTGCTAATGGGAGTGTAAAGGTTTTACATGATGTTTCGATTGTGCTGGATCAACACCTTGCAGATTGGCCTTCAACAGCCATGACAAATAACGATGCAGATGAAGGTCATCTTGCTCGCAGAGAAATAAGAGGAAATGGGGTGATTGATATTGGAGAATATCTCTATTTTTATTTTAAGATAGAAGGAAGCATAGGTTATGATGAATGGCGAGATGCATTAGTTTTTATTGATTCTGACAATAATGAACTTACAGGATTTACAGGCGGTGGTTGGCCTTGGACTGGAGCTGGTTTTGATTATCGTGTAAGGGTCGGTCTGAGTACGGATGTCTGGGAGATGGCAGTAGGAAAATACACCAATTTGACAGATCCTAACCAGTGGGATGGCTTTGTGGAAGATTCCGCTCATGGTGGTTTGGCAGCAAGTGAAACGAGTGGATTGTATGCTACTGGTGTTACTCCTTTTACAAATATAGAATTTAAAGTCAAGTTAAGTGATATAGGAGCATCCCAAGGAAATATCAGGCTTGCCTTTTATTATGCATTTCAAACAAATACAGATTTCAATAATGATGGTGGAGGTGTTGCTATAACCTATTCTATGCAAGGAGGAGGGGATACAACAGCTCCAGAATCAGTATTTGCTGAAAATATTACCTTGACCAATATAAGAATCCTTTTTAATGAGGCCATATCTCCAGCCTCTGCGACAAATAAGCTGAATTATGTGATTGATAATGGTGTAGGGACTCCTAAAAGTGTTGTCATGTCTGGCACTAAAACAGTGATTTTGACATTGAATTCTCCTTTGTTGGGCGGAAATAACTATGTCATCAATCTTTTAAAAATAGCTGATCTGGCACAGAATACGAATCAGAGCCACTATATGGGGTTTGCCGCAGATTCTGTTTTTATAAATATTGATGGGGACACATCTGATTGGCCAGCATACATGGACCGTTTCCCAGATAAAATTTTTGACGCTACAACAAACGGAAATCCGCCATATCAGGCAAATCGGAATTATTCCATGATGGATATAACTACGAATGCAACTGTAGCTTTGAATTCAAAATTGTACTTTGCTTACAAAATAAAGACAAACATAGGTTTGACAAATACCACGCCAATCAATGGATTAGATAACATTCATTGGAAATCTTTTGATGTTTATATTGATGCGGATAAGAATGATGCAACAGGAGAGTATTCATTGGGTCCCTGGTGGGTTTGGCCACCTATTGGAGCCGATTTTCTGGTTCATTTAGGAGTATGGAATGGGACTGTGTCTGAATCTTGGTTACGCCAATATGATTCTGGAACTGGTACGTTCAAAGCGGTTTTTTCCAATTTCCCGGAAAGAATGCCCTCAAAGATAAGTAATAACACGTTGGAGTTTGCTCTATATAAGAATGATTTGAATTTGGTTCAAGATTCTATTTATCTTACATTTCGGTCTGAAGGTTGGGATGGTACATTAGCTAAAGCTGTTGATGATTACAACAAGGATCCTACAAGCAATGCATTGACAAGTTTGGCGAAGTTGCCAGTGGGGTCTCCTCTCATTACATCAATAGCAACACCTTATTCATCCTTTTTGTTAGTCACTTTTGATAGGAAGCTTGATAACAGTATGACGAATAAATCGTTTTATAATCTGTCTGGAGGCATAGGGAATCCCAGCAAAGTCGGGTACATGTATGATGGTTTGACAACCATAGCCACTTTGTATGTAAGCCCTAACCTGACAGAAAACACATCCTATACGTTATCCGTGTCAACTGGTGTAAAAGACATGTATAACAATAGTTATTCTGCTGGAGATAGGATTTTTGCTGCTGTGTTCATGCATCATTCGGATGTTGTACTGAATGAGATTCTTATTGATCCAACGGGATTGAACGAAACCCAGTATGAATGGGTTGAGTTATATAACAAAGGCGCTTATTCTATATATATGACAAATTGGGAACTTAATATAAATGATGGAGGAACTTCCTTGACATTGCCAACAGTGACAATCAATCCTGGCGATTTGGTTGTGTTCTCAGTTGATACGAATCACTTTCAAGACAGATGGGCAGCTACAAATGGTGGAGGACATAATGGATGGGGAACAGAGTTGATTGAGAGTTATGCTTTGTATAAGTATGCGGCAACAGCCATGCCTAATAGTGCTCAGACGATTTTCTTGTCGGATAAGTCTGGCTATACAGATGCGATAAGGATTAATGCTGCACCTACAACTGCCGTATCTTTTGAAAAAATCAATTATGTTGTTCCAGATTCCACATCAAGACTTTCACCTACAATTATAACGAATGGTGTTAAAAATAATTGGGGGCTGTGTACAAATAATAAGACTACTGACATTTACCCTTTGAATGACGCCAATGATGCTGGAACTCCTGGTCACATGAACAGTATTTATGATGTTGGCTCTTTTCCTGTTGGTGCGCCCATACTGACAGTAAATACATCTTTTTCAAATATAACCTTGGGAGGTGTCACTGATACCCTTAAGCCTGGAGCAACGCTACAATATTGGATATCCGGAGCCAATACGGGAACTGCGGATGCTACGAATGCCTCGTTTATTGAAATGATACAAACGAATCTCAGTTTTAAGACTTGTTTCATGGTTGTTGGTTCTGGATGGAATATCAGTTATGCAACAAATCAGACTTCTATATATCCATCTGCTGGTCAGTTTTCTGGAACTGTCCCTTCGGATAAAAACAGAATAAGATGGGTGCGAGCTGATAAACCATTCTTTTTACAAGCTGAAAGCATGAAACTTGTATTTAAAGTCATAGTAAAGTGAGGGGGCTAGAAAATGAGAATAAAAACCTTAAAAATCCTATTAGTAACAGTGTTTTTTGTTATAACTGGCGTTTCTGTGGCAGCAACCAATACCACGGCAACCACACCGATTGTATCCAGATTATTTTCAGTGGCAAGCA
>DYKD01000346.1 GCA_020722765.1 Brevinema andersonii
GTATTAGGAGGATTTGCATGATTGTACTTTCAACTATTCAAATCATCAACATTGCCTTACTGATCTTGTGGCCAGTATTATCCCTACTTGCCCTTACTCAAGTAAGGCGAAAACGTTTGGCAGATTGGCAACAAATTGCCTGGGTGATCATCATCCTTATAATCCCAATTTTGGGTGCTCTTGCTTTTTTTGTCGTAGCACCTGAAGGGCAAAAGCAATAAGGAGGATACGATGAAACTCAAGACACTACTTATCTGGCTAATTGTTTTGATGCTGCTCGTTCAAACAGAGGGGATTGTTAGTGCGCAAGGAAATACGCCACCATCTCCAGTCTTTTGGGATGATGTTGTAAAGCAATACGGATTGAAATCTGTTGATGTTATTCCCTCAGGCGTTACACCCGTGGCTTTTACAAGCCCTAAACAGCTTGAAGCTTTTCTTGCCAAATTGAGCCGTCAATCTCAAGTATCCCCTCATATCAACTATCTTGAACGGGAAGATTCCAGTCTTCTTCCCATGACAACTACCTATGCAGTCGTAACAAGAAGGTGTTCTGTAAATGTTAGTTTGGCAAAGTTCAATACATGGGCTGACATCCGTGTTGGATACAGCGGCTCCTTTCGATGGATCGACCGTGTTCTTAATACACGGACAGGACTAACTGGCGTAACAACAGGATTCACCCTTACTAATGACTATAGCTACGCCTACAATCAGACAGCAACATCCATTTCAGTCAAAGGAGGCGGCATTGTTAATGCTTACCTCATCGTAAATGGTGGCATTCGACTCTTCTCAACGCCAGTAAGCTGTTCCTTCACATACCGTGTCTATTAGAAATAAGGTGAGAGAGAGACTCTTCCTCACACCAAATATAAGTTGCACCTGTCGCCTTCGGCGTGGATATGCATGGGCGGTTTGGGTAAGTTTTTCAGTTTTGGTCAATGAAGTCTTGTGTATCACGGTGGCAGGTGAGCCTTGCCATTGGGCAGCAGTGCGCCATCTGGAGGTATGCAATGGATGTAACACTTATCTACTTTTCTCAGACCGGTAACACGCGTCGAATTGCCGAATTATGTATTTCCGTAACGCGGCATTCATGCCGTAACCAAACGGCGACATCAATGTCTACAACAT
>DYKD01000100.1 GCA_020722765.1 Brevinema andersonii
GGGAAAAGGGAAAATACTTACTGACAAACTCCTACCCCTTGAATGTATCACCTATAAAATAAAATAGGGGGTCGGGTCTCAACAATCAACAACTTACTCTCAAATGCCATTTGTTAACCACGGCCCCAAAAGGTCATAAACACTTTTAGGGGTATATACTTGACTTAACGTAATATATTAGCCTCAAAAAGCTCAAAAATTGGCAAATGGATATCTTGTCTATCTTTAACCCAGTCCATAAATAGAGGATTATATGAGCTATTTAGGAATTTAACATTGACCAGGTCTTGCTCAGTCTTTATCTCCACGGGACATTCAATAAAATTACGAAATAGCCTGTTGGTTGCTGACTTCTCAAACCTCCGTATATTCTTAGCCAATAGGGTGATAATCCGCTTGGCAGTTGATTCCATATCATTGGTAATAATTACCATCGGGAATTCTCTCCCTCTCCCTGTGATGATTAATTGCCCGATTTTCCCATCATAGCCATCAAGCTCAATCATACTATCACCTACCTAATTAAGACCAGTAACAGAGGTATAGATAATCGCTAATTCCTCTTTACTAAAGGGGACACCGCCGGTCACTTCTTAGTTCATTAGTACTAATTTCGTCCTGTAATAATCCCTGTTCAATAGGGACACTTTTTTTTCTCTTTTGATTGTCAGCGGACCTTGTTTTCAATTGGGAGTTCTTTGAATGTCCTCTGTGAACTTACCCTGCCGTCGCTGTCAAAGGAGATGCTTCCTAAACTATAATAGTACCAGATCTCACCACCACTGCGTAGATGCGTTATTTCCTCCGGACTGCCAAGTACATCCCTTATTTTTTCCGCTGTCATACCTTTCTTGATGCTCTCCCAGGTTGTGGTATCAGGCTTGATATACGCCCCCCCTTGCGTGGCAATCTCAAGATTACGCAACGCCTTTGTAAGTCTTGTGGTCAACTCATTCAGTTTTTCAATCTCCTCCTGCATCTTTTCCATCTTCTGTTCAATCTTACCCAAACGTGCCGCCATCTCGGTTATTCTTGCATCAACAGCATTAATAGTCACCTTGGGCAGGTTAGTACTTTGCTCTTCGGCATAACAGCAGAAAACCGCAGACAATAAAAAAATCAGTATAACTTTTCTCATTTGCACCTCACAGATTGAAGAATTCTTTTGGCCCTGTGTAACACATCCTGTATGCCAGTTGAACTGCAACATCTTCGGGCATCTGTCCTCTTTCAACTATTTCCCCCAGTACGTCGCTCAGAACCCTGCGGAACATCTCAAACCGTGATCCGTAGGAAAGTATCTTCCTTGAGTCTGACACCATGCCCGCAAAACAGGACAGCAGGTCAACTGCACCTATATATTCCAGTTGACGCTTCATACCAATAGGGTTATCGTTAAACCACCATCCTGAACCCAGTCTCACATTTGAACTGAATGCACGTGCAATAGTAGCAAGCGTTGCCTGGTGCCCGGGATCCAGACAGTAAAGGACAACCTTGAGACGTCCCTCAAAACGGTTAAGAAAATCTGTCAGAGAAGGAAGGAAGTCCATAAAATGGGTTGACACGTCCCCTCCTGAATCCGGACCTATCGCTTCAAAAAGTTTGCGTCTTGCGTTCCTTACTGCACCTATGTGCATCTGGAAGACCCAGTTTTTTTCAGCATTTAACTCTCCCATCTCTCCGAAAAGGTAGTCAGCAAGAAGAAAAGCCTCCTGAGGGGTAACTGCCTTGCCATCAAGAGATTTTTTCAGGACCCTGTTTGCAGAGGATGCATTAGTAGTGCCTGAAAATGGCGTTTCAACGCTGTGGTCACTGGATACACATCCGTTTTCCGCAAAGTAGTCATGGGACTTCTTCAGGATGTCCATAAGGTCGGCTATGGAACGGCAGTTTATTTTAAACCGCTCCTCCAGTTGGTTAATATACTTTCGCCATCCAGGCAAGGCTATCTTCAATATCTTATCAGGCCTCCATGTGGGACGGATAATGGTACCTCCCATCATTTTGTTTGCCTTTAAATGGTTATCCAGAATATCCGCAGGGTCATCCGTTGAACACATCACTTCAACACCTATCTTCTTTAGTAACTGCTGGGGGCGACTTTCTTCTTCTGCAAGGACACTGGAAGCATCTTCCCATATTTTCCTGCCTGTTTGGGGGCCCAGGTTTTCATCTATGCCAAGGTATCTCTTCAGGTCAAGATGAATCCACTCATAAACAGGATTGCCTGCAATCAGCGGAAAGACCTCTGCCATCTTCATCCATTTCTCTTCAGGTGGAGCATCGCCCGTAATGTATTTCTCAGGAACAGAACAATTTCTCAAAGCCGCCCATACATAGTGGTCTGTTGCCGCAAATAACTGCCACGGATTGGAATAGTTTTTATTCTCGGCTATCTCCTTCACATCTGCATGGTTGTGCGGGTCAACCACCGGAAGGCCAGACACCCCGCTGTATAGTTTGCGTGCCGTAGTGTTGCTCAGAAGATAATTTTCATCCAGAAAACCCATTGTTTCCCTCCGTCTATACTATCAAGTGTTCTAAGTTCTGAGGGATTGTTCTATCGCATACGCAACCTCTATAATCTTCTCTTCACGAAAAAGTGGGGCTATAATCTGTAAACCGACAGGCAGAGATTCAACCTTCCCTACAGGTAATGTAAGGGCAGGTAAACCGGCAAGATTGACATTTGCAGTAAAGACATCCGAAAGATACATCTTCAGCGGGTCCTCTTTTTTCTCCCCGAGTTTAAAAGGCAGTTCTGGAGTCGTAGGAGTGATAATCACATCCACTTCCTTAAATGCATCGGTAAAATCTCTTCTGATAAGTGAACGCACCTTCTGCGCCTTCATATAGTACGCCTCATAATACCCTGATGACAGAACATAGGTTCCCAGTATTATCCGTCTCTTTACCTCCTTGCCGAAGCCCTCTTCACGTGTCTTCATATACATCTCCTGAAGGTCTCTGTAATGGGATGTTCTGTAACCATACTTCACGCCGTCAAATCTGGCAAGATTAGAACTTGCTTCGGCGGTGGCAAGTATGTAGTATACCGCAATCCCGTACCTGGTATGCGGGAGTGAAATCTCTCTGGTTTCAACACCGAGACCTTCCATCTTTTTGATTACATCCATAATCCGTGTTTTTACAGTATTGTCTATACCAGGAGGAAAATACTCTTCAGGGATGCCTATCCTCAAACCTTTGATATCCTGTTTCAAAAATTCTGTGTAGTCAGGAGGTCTTATATCCACAGAGGTAGAGTCTTTTTCATCCCTGCCTGCAAGCACGTTCATCATAATGGAGGCATCCTTAACATCTTTCGTGAAAGGTCCAATCTGGTCCAGTGAGGAGGCGAATGCGATAAGCCCGTATCTTGAAACCCTGCCATAGGTAGGCTTAAATCCTACAACTCCGCAGAATGCCGCAGGCTGCCTTATGGAGCCGCCTGTATCCGAACCCAGGGCAGCATAACAGAGGTTTGCTCCTACCGCTGCTGCTGAGCCTCCGGAAGAACCGCCGGGAACACGTTGTAAATCATAAGGGTTTCTGGTAGGGCCAAACGCAGAACTTTCAGTTGAAGAGCCGAAGGCAAACTCATCCATATTTGTTTTGCCTATAACTATGGCTCCTGCCTTTTTAATTTTCTCTATAGCCGTAGCATCATAAGGAGGATAAAAGTTTTCAAGCATCTTGGAGGCACAGGTAGCAGGCATCCCTTTTACACAGATATTGTCCTTTACAGACACTGGAATACCTTCAAGTATCCTGAGTTTTTCGCCTTTCGCTATCCGGTCATCAACCTTTTTTGCCTCTTTAAGAGCCTCACCGTTTATATACAGATAACTATGCAGTTGCCTGTCCTGTTGTTCAATCCGGGCAAGCAGGGTCCGAACTACCTCAGAGCAGGAGACCTCTTTTTTCTCCAGTAGTTCTTTTATCTTCCATATTGACAAACTAAGTATATCCATTATCTGAGGTATTTCCTCGGGTCAGCGATCTTGCCTTCAATACTGCTGGCGGCAACAGTGGCAGGAGAAGCAAGATATATAAAGGCGTTCTGGTTGCCCATCCGCCCCTTAAAATTCCTGTTTGCTGTTGATATGACATTCTCTCCATCCGAAGGAATCCCCTGATGTGTTCCCACGCACGGCCCGCATCCCGGGTTGGTTATGCAGGCTCCTGCCTCCACCATAGTTTGCATATATCCCTTCTTCATACACTCAAGGTAGATATTTCTGGAACCAGGTGTACAGATTAGTCGGACGCCACGTTTAACCTTTCTCCCCTTAAGAATTTTTGCAGCAACTGCAAAGTCTTCAGTTCTTCCATTTGTGCATGTCCCTATAAATGCCTGTTGTATCGCGGTGCCCTTAACCGACTCTACGTCAGTAACGTTATCTACAGTATGCGGTTTTGCCACCTGAGGTGAAAGTTTAGAAACATCTATTTCAACCTCCCTCTCATAAGAAGCATCCTTATCAGGAAAAACCGGCTTACATTGTTTTACCCCAACGGCTGCCAACCATTTTTTTGTCCTTTCATCAGCCAGCATAATACCGCACTTGGCCCCTACCTCAGTTGTAAGATTGCAGATTGTAAACCTTGATTCAACTGATAGAACTCCAACTGTTTCTCCTGTTATCTCCACGCTTTTATAAACCGCTCCCTCAGCAGTAAGTTTTTTTACTATGTAAAGGGCAATATCTTTACCGAAAATACCATACGGTATCTTCCCATTAACTATAACCTTTATTGTACGGGGGGTCTTAAACCATAGACTCCCTGTAAACAGGGCAATTGCAAGGTCGGTTGAACCTACCCCGCAGGACATAGCGTTCAGTGCACCATAGGTCGGCGTGTGACTGTCCGCACCCAGAATCAGGTCCCCGCATTTTACCAGTCCTCTCTCAGGAAGGAGAATATGACATACACCTTCTCCTATGTCAAAAAGTCTCATCCCATAATTTGTGGTAAATTTCCTCATCATATTATGTAAGGCAGATACGCTCTGGCTCTGACTTGGACTGTTATGGTCTATGACAAACGCCGTCCTGTTACGACTAAACACCTTCTTTGCATTGAACTGCTCAAACGCCTTTATAACAAGAGGGGCGGTTCCATCCTGTGCCATCATAAAGTCCACCCTGGCAAGGACAATATCATCTGCATATACCCGTTTCCTTGAATGGGAAGAAAGAATTTTTTCCGCTATTGTCTGTCCCATCTCTTTACCCCGAACCTACGCCTTTTACCAGACCTGTAGTATTTTATGGTGTTAAAGTCATCAACTGCCTTACCTCTTCCGGATGTCTGGCTATAAATATCAGTTCCTCATCCGTTAAGGGCAACTGGTTGGCAACGTTTGCATATCTGGCAAGTGTCAGTATCTTTCTTGCTTCCTCATCATCCTTGAATTTTACCGCAAGTTTACCATAGACATTCCTGAGCCCTTTAATACCGCTGTATTCACCCAGAAGTATCTTCCTTCCGCTTTCAACGACTTCAGGTTCTCCGCGTCCGAGTTCCTCAAAGTCGTACAGTTCATAATTTCTCCTGTCCTTAAGAGCTCCATCTACGTGTATGCCTGAAGAATGCGCGAAAGCATTCTTGCCAACACCCACCTGATTTATAGGTATTGGAACCCCGAATGCATAGGATGCATAATGAGAAATCTTCCATGCCATTTTCAGGTTTATTTTTTCATCAAGTTTATATATCCCTGCAAATCCTGAGGCATATTTAAGAGCCAGTATAATAGAAATAAGGTCCGCATTCCCTGCCCTTTCGCCCATTCCGTTAACCGTTGTGTTGATATAGGCATCCACTCCGGCATCAGCAGCAGCCTTTGCGCCTGCCACAGAAACAGCAACAGCCATGCCGAGGTCGTTATGACAGTGCAGTTCTATGGGGATTTTAACCTCTTTTGCAATTTTGTGTACCCTGTCGTAGATTGTAAATGGAGAGTCATATCCGAGCGTATCACAATACCTGACCCTGTCAGCCCCATTTTCTTTTGCCGTGGCGGCAAATTCAATAAGCCTGTTAATTTTTGTCCTTGAAGCATCTTCTGCATTAACCCCGATGCTCTTTGCCCCTTTTTTCTTTGCAAGTCTTAGTGCTTCCCTCATTGCATCCAGTACATCCTTAAACCTCATTTTCCCCTGAAATTTCCCCACAATCATCTGTTCTGAGGTGGATATTGAAATGTTTATATGCTCCAGTTCAGGTATGTTTTTGAATGCCTCCTCCACGTCCTGTGGTATTGCCCTCATCCATCCGGAGAGGCGGATGGGCGAGAGGATACCCTGCTTTGCAAGTTTTAGGTTGGCGTTGAGATAGTTTATCTCATGCTGGGTTACAGGGAATCCTGCCTCGCTCTGGAAGACGCCCATCTGGTTGAGGTAGTAGTTGAGCATTGTCTTTTGCAGTTTAGAAAGTCCCAGGTGTGCAGTCTGAACTCCATCCCTGTTTGTTACATCAATTATGTATATCTTGTTCATGACACCCCTCATATTTGTAGCGGTGGCATTTATGCCACTAAATATTGTGCGATACATCGCATCGCTACAACTTCTTCTCAATCGGCTGAGGGTTCTGTGCACTATGTGGGTGTTTATCACCTCTGTAAACCTTCAACTTTTTGAGCATCTGCCTGCCGAGTTTTGTCTTCGGTAACATCCCCTTAACAGCAAGCGTAATTACGGTTTCAGGTTTCCTGTTCAGAAGGGAACCGAGATTTTCTTTCTTCAGCCCCCCTATGTATCCGCTGTGTTTGTAGTAGGTTTTGTCCAAGAGTTTTTTACCGGTCACCCTTACCTTGTCGGCATTAATCACCACAACAAAGTCCCCGGTATCAACATTTGGCGTCCATACAGTCTTGTGCTTACCCATAAGGATACGTGCGACATCACTTGCAATCCTGCCGAGAATCTTGTCCGCGGCATCTATCAGATACCATTTTCTTGTAATATCTTCCTTTTTTGCTGATTCTGTTTTAGGCATTTGTCTCCTCCATCCTTCTTATTTTAATTTGGTAAACTATTATTATATCACCTTTAATACCTTCCGTCAAAAATACATCGTAAATGGTTATAGAGATTGTTACCGCCCTTATTTAACCGAATTTGAAGAATCTGTTAAAATA
>DYKD01000347.1 GCA_020722765.1 Brevinema andersonii
TTTAGAATATCCTTAAAAAGGAAGGCAAGTAGAGAAAACAACAACATCCAGGGCAACCCCACCGACCACGACCAACCAAAACCCACGACCAACCCAAAGCCAAGACCGAGACCAACCAAGATCGGAGACACTGACATAGCCCTCGACGAACGGGGGGTTTTTCCTCCAGACATCACAGAGGCCAAACTGGGAGACAGGATGTCTGTTGAGGTCGTCAACCCCCCAGTAGACGGAGCCTCTAAAACTGTCTCCCAGTTCGGCGGGAATAATTTCTCTTCCTGAAAGATATTGTTTATTCCAGATGTGTCAATTTTTGACATATCTCAAAACTCCTGTTGATCAAGCTGCGAAATTGAGGTTATCATATCCGGCTCCCCGGAATTGGAGTCATTCTCGGGATTTTCTGAGTCATCATATTCCGCATTTATCAGATCATTCGGGAGAGTAGCCCCGGATTTTAGTGCTTCTTCTTGTTTTTCCAAATAGATCAAATGTGCTATCAGACCTTTAATCTCACTCGGCTTGCCTTCAATCACAGATTCTTTGTCTTTCAAGATTTTATATGACAAAATGAGATCTTTCAAAGAGGCTTCATTAATCTTTTCCGGCGTGATAGCTTCCAAAACTCTGGCTTGCAATTCAGTCAATTGAAGGCTTTGAAGCGATCTATATTGAAGCAAAAGGCCTTGTTTGTTTTGAATTTCAGCAATTCGAGCCCTGAGAGTCGGGGGAGAAATTCCTAATTCATTAGCAATCACGGGGACCTTCTCCCCTCGTTCTAAGAGATCTAAAGCTGCTTCAAAGTCAATATTCATTCTTGGCCTACTCATTTTTTATCTTTCTTCAAATGACATAATTCTCGCAAAATCCTTCATTATAAAATTTACAAACTCCACTTTTTGTTTCTTCGTATCTTATACAGGCTTCTTGATTTCCATTTGCTGCACAAATGTATCTTGCGGAAATCTTTCTATAATCTACTTTCAGTGGACTTGTTTGCTTTGGCAAACTTGTTTGTCCTGTTTGCGAGAATATACTCTCTTCTAATCTTTTTTCTATTTGCTGTCTTTCTTCAAGAGTCATTTTTATGAAATCCTGCAAAAAAGCTCTGCTTTTTTGCTTTT
>DYKD01000348.1 GCA_020722765.1 Brevinema andersonii
GCAAAGGAGTCTTGCCTGCCCCGCCGCTGCCGCTAAAACCAACCGTTAGGTGCTTGTCATAAACATTCAGAACATTGCTAAAGGGTTAAATGATTCTACAAAGTAAGGCTCTCGAAAAACTCAGGGTACTGATAAACGAAGAAACACAATATCGTTCAGGACCTCAATTGGTTCAATTCTTCAATGAATTGGGATTTAGCGACGCATACGGGCAGGGATTTCCATCAAGGGCATCTTTTACCGATGACAGATTGTCGAGAATCAATGGAAAGCCAGAGTTAGACAAATGTATTAAAAAGTTGTTCGCTCCTGTAAATTTTATAGGTCGAATTGGCGAATTGGATGGTTTCATAAAAGATTTCAACCAGTACCTTGCCTTTGACAAATGGAAGGTTGTCAGAAATAGAGAAGAAATTACCTTTGTTCGACTTGAACAAGTAGAATTTGATGAAAGTTCCCCTGCGCTTAACGAAGACGAGTTTCTAAAAAGAGAGTTTCAAGAAGTTTCTATTGAAAATATTGGATTAGATGGAACTATCACCGAAGTCTTGAAACTTAGAATAATCGAAATTGAAAAATGTTTATCCGCAGACGCTCCCCTTTCAGTAATTTTCCTTGCAGGTAGCACGCTTGAAGGTGTTTTACTTGGAGTTGGACTAAAATACCCAAAAGAGTTCAATCAATCAAAGTCGTCACCGAAAGATAAAGATGGAAAAGTTAGACAATATCAAGATTGGACGTTAAGTAATTTTATTGATGTGGCGTATGAAGTAGGGCTTCTTGCCGAAGATGTGAAAAAATACAGTCACACACTAAGAGACTTTAGAAATTACATACATCCATATCAGCAAATGAGTTCTAGATTCAATCCCGATAAACATACCGCAAAAATATCTTGGCAAGTGTTGAAGGCAGCGTTATTTCAGTTATCAAAAAACAAAATGGGTTCAGGTACAATTTGAAAAGCGATGGTCACTGTTAATCAATGCCGCACCTAACAAAGCGTGCACCCGACTGGTGGGATTCGTCCCGACTTACGGGCATTTTCCTGGCTTCGAGTTTTTTCTGCTCCCAAGCATTGTCCTCGCCCGCCCACCAGCGGCTAACGCAAATCGTTGGG
>DYKD01000349.1 GCA_020722765.1 Brevinema andersonii
AAAAACCATCATTCAGGTTTCTCAAGATGGGGTGGTTGATGCCATTCGATCCGCTACAATCACACGATATGATATAGACCGTAGCGTGCCAGTGGATATCGGTTGTAAGAACAGCATGAAAATTACGCTGTTCTCTGACCAGGGCGCAGGGAACATCAACAACCAACGAGTACGCATTGCATATACAATCACGATTCCCACTCTCTTCGAGAAGTGGATATATGGCTTACCACTCACAAAAGACGAGATGGAAATTATCAAAGAAGTTCGAGCTGGCACTATCCCTCGAATCGTTCCCAGCCCTGTAAATGTAAAAGAGGTCGCTACTGAGCTTACAAAAAATGCAAATGAAAATCCTATTGTAGGTGGTATCCTGCGGCCACCAGAAGGTAAAAAAGTCGTTCTACTCAGTTTAAGCTGTGAAATGGCTGGATTATCGCCTAATCAAATATTTATTTCTGTCACAAGAGACGATATTGAAGACATTATTAAACCAGATGCTTATGCATTACCCCCATTGAATTCCGAGCAAACTTGCTATATCCCTGCATTAGACCGGCTTATCGTTTATGTTATAAATACCGTTGCACTCTCTAAATTCAGAATACGATACCGATATGCTTATGAACCTATTACGATACTTGACAAGATCCGATGGAAACTTGAGCTTTCTGATGAGGAACGCGATATTGCCACTGCCTTCGATTTAGAAACCGTAGCTGCTCGAGGATTCTAATGCAAAATGCAGAAAAATGGCAGAAGAAAAAAAGAAAACACTATACATCTCCTATCCACCCGCTGGGAAAAAGAAAATCCCTCCAGGGAAAACTATAATCGACTGGAGAAAAGGAATAGCTTACTTACCCGATGGTAAACAAGAAGCAACATCTACATTCTTACCCAAAGACGTAACGCTACTCTCTATCTGCATTTTGACTGATCACCCGACCAAGCTACAACTCATAGACGGTGAAGAAACACCGTATGATTCCACCGTTTTCGCTTCTTCCACTTCTTTTGGTAATATCCCCTTTGACCGAATCACCTTAGAAAACTCACAAGAAAACCCCACTCATCTTCTCGCCTCTACCAACCCGCAACCTCCGGTTATTCATGAA